>NZ_JAFHKI010000116.1 GCF_016937615.1 Pseudomonas lactucae
CAAGCCCCCTCCCACACTGTCCCCGCAAGATCAGGACATTTTGTATGCCCACTGCCCTGCACCGTTTCATAGTCACAGTCCTGCTGCTGCTGCCTTTGGCGGCCCACGCCGGCGACGCCGAAGACTTCCTGGCCGCCAACCCGACGCAACAAGCCAAGCTGCTCCAGGACTGGGCCGCCCAGCCCGACCCGGCGCGCATCGAGTTGGTGGACGCCCTGCAACAAGGTCAGCTCACGCTCAACGGCGAAACCAAGACCGTGCGCCTGAACAACCGCCTGCGCGGTTTGATCGATAACGTGCAAGCCAGCCAGCAATTGCTCGCCGCCGACCCCAAGGTGCGCCTGGTGGCTGCGGTTACCCTGCAAAAAAGCGCACAACCGGCGCAACTCAAATTCCTCGACCAGCAAGTCGCCGCCGAAACCGATGAAGGCGTGCACACGGCCCTGAGCCTGGCCCTGGCCAACCTGCAACTGGTCGACCCCGACCCGGTGGTGCGCCTGGCCGCCGTGCGCTTGCTCGGCAGCACCGGCGACCCGCTGGCGCGCACGCGCCTGGAAGCCCTGCTCGCTCCCGGTGTCGAAACCGATGCCGGCGTGCACACCGCCGCCGAGACCAGCCTGGCCCAGGTCAAACGCAAACTGATGCTGGGCGAAATTCTCGGCCAGGCGTTCAGCGGCATGTCGCTGGGTTCGATCCTGTTGCTGGCGGCGCTGGGGCTGGCGATCACTTTCGGCCTGCTCGGCGTGATCAATATGGCCCACGGCGAGATGCTGATGCTCGGCGCCTACTCGACCTATGTGGTGCAGTTGCTGATGCAGCGCTACGTGCCTGCGGCCATCGAGTTCTACCCGCTGGTCGCGCTGCCGGTGGCGTTTTTTGTCACCGCCGCCATCGGCATGGCGCTGGAGCGCACGGTGATTCGTCACCTGTACGGCCGCCCCCTGGAAACCCTGCTGGCGACCTGGGGCATCAGCTTGATGCTGATCCAACTGGTGCGCCTGGTGTTCGGCGCACAGAACGTTGAAGTGGCCAACCCGCAATGGCTGTCCGGCGGCATCCAGGTGCTGCCCAACCTGGTGCTGCCGTACAACCGCATCGTGATCATCGCCTTCGCGCTGTTCGTGGTGGTGCTGACCTGGCTGCTGCTGAACAAGACGCGCCTGGGCCTCAACGTGCGCGCGGTCACGCAGAACCGCAACATGGCGGCCTGCTGCGGCGTGCCTACCGGGCGCGTGGACATGCTCGCCTTTGGCCTCGGCTCCGGCATCGCAGGCCTGGGCGGCGTGGCGCTGAGCCAGATCGGCAACGTCGGCCCGGACCTGGGCCAGAGCTACATCATCGACTCGTTCCTGGTGGTGGTGCTCGGCGGTGTCGGCCAGTTGGCCGGCAGCGTCACGGCGGCCTTCGGCCTGGGCATCGCCAACAAGATTCTTGAGCCGCAGATCGGCGCCGTGCTCGGCAAGATCCTGATCCTCGCGCTGATCATTCTGTTTATCCAGAAACGCCCGCAGGGACTCTTCGCACTGAAAGGACGGGTGATCGACTGATGAACCAGCCATTGATGCTTACGGCCGCGCAAAAGGCCGGCCCCAAGGCGACGATTGCCGTCGGCACGGTCATCCTGGCCCTGCTGCTGGCCTTGCCGTTGTGCTCGCTGCTCGCGCCGGAGAACCCGCTGCACGTGTCGGCGTACACCCTGACGTTGGTGGGCAAGATCCTCTGCTACGCCATCGTCGCGCTGGCCTTGGACCTGGTGTGGGGCTACGCCGGGATGCTGTCGCTCGGCCACGGTTTGTTTTTTGCCCTCGGCGGCTATGCGATGGGCATGTACCTGATGCGCCAGGCCGCCGGCAGTGAATTGCCGGCGTTCATGACGTTTTTGTCGTGGACCGAACTGCCCTGGTATTGGGCCGGCACAGATCATTTCCTCTGGGCCATGTGCCTGGTGGTCTTGGCGCCGGGGTTGCTGGCGTTGGTGTTCGGGTTCTTCGCCTTCCGGTCGCGGATCAAGGGCGTGTATTTCTCGATCATGACCCAGGCCCTGACCTTCGCCGGAATGCTGTTGTTCTTTCGCAACGAGACGGGCTTTGGCGGTAATAACGGCTTCACCAACTTTCGCAGCATCCTGGGCTTCGGCATCACCGAACCGGGCACCCGCGCGGTGCTGTTTACCGCCACGGTGTTGCTGTTGGTGGCCAGCCTGTATATCGGCTGGCGCCTGGCGCAAAGCAAGTTCGGCCGCGTGCTGACCGCGCTGCGCGATGCCGAGAACCGCCTGATGTTCTGCGGCTACGACCCGCGTGGTTTCAAGCTGTTCGTGTGGGTGTTGAGCGCGGTGTTGTGCGGGTTGGCCGGGGCGTTGTATGTGCCGCAGGTGGGCATCATCAACCCCAGCGAGATGTCGCCGACCAACTCCATCGAAGCCGCCGTATGGGTGGCCCTGGGCGGGCGCGGCACGCTGATCGGCCCGTTGCTCGGCGCCGGGGTGGTCAATGGCATGAAGAGCTGGTTCACCGTGGCCTTTCCGGAGTACTGGCTGTTCTTCCTCGGGGCGCTGTTCATCATCGTCACCCTGTACCTGCCCAAGGGCGTTATCGGCCTGCTGAAGAAATGAGGAACGTCATGCTTGAACCTATCTTCGATGCAGGCAGCGGCCGCGATGCGATCGGCATCGGCCAGGCCGCGGGCAAGGGCCTCAACACGCGTCACGGCACGATCCTGACCCTGGAAGACATCAGCGTCAGCTTCGACGGTTTCAAGGCGCTCAACGACCTCAACCTGTATATCGGTGTCGGCGAGTTGCGCTGCATCATCGGCCCCAACGGCGCGGGCAAGACCACGCTGATGGACGTGATCACCGGCAAAACCCGGCCCAGCCACGGCAATGCCTGGTTTGGCGAAACCCTGGACTTGACCGGCATGAGCGAAGTGCGGATCGCCCAGGCCGGCATCGGCCGCAAGTTCCAGAAACCCACGGTGTTCGAAGCCCTCAGCGTGTTCGAAAACCTGGAGCTTGCGCAGAAGACCGACAAGTCGGTATGGGCCAGCCTGCGCGCACGCCTGAGCGGCGAGCAGAAAGACCGTATCGATGAAGTGCTCGACACCATTCGCCTTACCGCGTCGGTGCAGCGCCCAGCCGGCCTGCTGTCCCACGGCCAGAAGCAGTTCCTGGAAATCGGCATGCTACTGATGCAGGACCCGCAACTGTTGCTGCTGGACGAACCGGTGGCGGGCATGACCGACGCCGAAACCGAATTCACCGCCGAACTGTTCAAGCGCCTGGCGGGCAAGCATTCGTTGATGGTGGTGGAACACGACATGGGCTTTGTCGGCTCGATTGCCGACCATGTGACGGTGTTGCATCAGGGCAGCGTGCTGGCTGAAGGCTCGCTTGCGCAGGTGCAGGAAAACGAGCGCGTGATCGAGGTGTACCTCGGTCGCTGACTTGCTTTATGAGGGAGGAGAATTTAGATATGTTGCAAGTCGACAAGCTGCACCAATACTACGGCGGTAGCCATATCCTGCGCGGGCTGTCGTTTGACGCGAAGATCGGCGAAGTGACCTGCCTGCTCGGCCGTAACGGCGTGGGCAAGACCACCCTGCTCAAGTGCCTGATGGGTTTGCTGCCGGCCAAGGAAGGTGCGGTGAATTGGGAAGGTCGCGCCATCACCGGTTTCAAGCCGCACCAGCGCGTGCACGCGGGCATCGCCTATGTGCCCCAGGGCCGCGAGATTTTCGGGCGGCTGACGGTGGAAGAAAACCTGTTGATGGGCCTGTCGCGTTTCCCTGGCGCCGAAGCCAAGGAAGTGCCGGCGTTCATCTACGAACTGTTTCCGGTGTTGCTGCAGATGAAGCATCGGCGCGGCGGCGACTTGTCCGGCGGCCAGCAACAACAGTTGGCCATCGGCCGCGCCTTGGCCAGCCGCCCACGCCTGTTGATCCTCGATGAACCCACCGAAGGCATCCAGCCCTCGGTGATCAAGGAAATCGGCGCGGTGATCAAGAAGCTCGCGGCACGCGGTGACATGGCGATTCTGTTGGTGGAGCAGTTCTATGATTTTGCCGCCGAACTGGCCGACCAGTACCTGGTGATGTCCCGGGGTGAAATCGTGCAGCAGGGCCGTGGCGAAAATATGCACAGCGACGGTGTGCGCGGTCTCGTAACGATCTAATCTGTAGCGTCCTGACAATAAGCATCTAACCATGAACCTGCCCGTTTCCCCTGCCCTGTTCACCCCCAGCTGGCACGCCGCGCTGGAACTCGGCTACGCGCGTTTCGGCGACACCACGCGCCCGGTTATGCGCCGCCACCTCGGCCCGCTGCGCGTACAAAAACACCTGTACGCCGAAGGCCCCGAGGTGTGCCAGCACATCATCGTGCACCCGCCCGGCGGCATTGCCGGCGGGGATCGCCTGGATATCCGCGCCAATGTCGCCGAGGGTGCCTGGGCCCAATTGACCAGCCCCGGCGCGGCCAAGTGGTACCGCGCCAGCGGCCCGGCGTATCAGCAACTCGAGCTGGGCGTCGCAGCGGGCGCCACGCTGGAGTGGCTGCCCCAGGAAACCATCGTGTTCAGCGCCGCCCAGGCCGAACTCACCACACGCATCGACCTGCACGGCGACGCCCGCCTGTTCTACTGGGATGTGGTCGCCCTGGGTCGCCCAGCCAGTGGCGAGCGCTTCGACCTTGGCCATTTTCAATCCCATCTGGATATCCGCCGCGACGGCCAGTTGCTCTGGCACGAACGCCAGCGCATTGTCGGCGGCGATGGCTTGCTGGATTCGCCGATCGGCCTGGATGGGCAGCCGGTGTTTGCCACGTTATTGGCGACCGGCGAAATCGCCCCCGAATTGCTTGAACAATGCCGCTCGCTGCCAAACGCTGTGCGCGGCGACCTGACCCAACTGCCGGGTTTGCTGGTCGCGCGCTGCCTGGCCGGTGAAGCACTGCTGGCGCGGGGATGGTTGATTGATTTATGGCGGCTGTTGCGTCCGGCAGTGTTAGGCCGGGAAGCTGTTTCACCACGAATCTGGAGCACATGAAGATCAAAATGTGGAAGGAGCAAGCCCCCCCACAGTGATCTCCATTGTATTTAAGAATGCATTTAAAGGACCTTGAACCATGGACCTGACCCCACGGGAAAAAGACAAACTGCTGATCTTCACCGCCGGCTTAGTCGCCGAACGGCGCCTGGCGCGCGGAGTGAAGCTCAACTACCCGGAAACCATCGCCTACATCTCCGCCGCGCTGATGGAAGGCGCCCGCGACGGCCGCACCGTGGCCGACCTGATGCACTACGGCACCACCCTGCTCAGCCGCGAGCAGGTGATGGAAGGCATCCCGGAAATGATCCCGGACATCCAGGTGGAAGCCACCTTTCCCGACGGCACCAAGCTGGTCACCGTCCATCAACCGATTGCCTGAGGCCCGGCCATGATTCGTGATGCAACCGAAAAGGACCTTCCCGCCATTCGCGATATCTACAACGATGCGGTGCGCAACACCACGGCGATCTGGAACGAACAACCGGTGGACCTGGCCAACCGCCTCGCATGGTTCAACGCGCGCCAGGCCCTGGGCTACCCGATCCTGGTGGCGGTGGAAAACGATGCAGTCACCGGCTACGCCTCGTTCGGCGATTGGCGGCCCTTCGAGGGTTTTCGCTACAGCGTCGAGCACTCGGTGTACGTGCGCAATGACCAGCGCGGCAAGGGCCTGGGCCCGCGCCTGATGCAGGTGCTGATCGAGCGCGCGCGCAGCGGCGGCAAATACGTGATGGTCGCCGCCATCGAAAGCGGCAACCAGGCCTCGATCCGCCTGCATGAGCGCCTGGGGTTCATCACCACCGGGCAGATGCCGCAAGTGGGCATCAAGTTCGGCCGCTGGCTGGACCTGACCTTTATGCAACTGGCCCTGAACCCGGGCGCCGAACCGCCCCAGGAGTAACAGCGATGAGCACTGCGCAACTGCGTCGAGTCAATGCCGAGAGCTTTGCCCATTACCGTCAGGGTTTGATCGAGCTGTTGCTGGACGCGGTCAAGCATGGCGCCTCGGTGGGTTTCATGGCCGACTTCGATGAGGCCCAGGCCCGCGCTTACTTCAGCGGCGTGCAGGCGAGTCTCGAAGACGCCAGCCTGTTGCTGTGGGTGGTGGTGCGTGACGAACAGGTGCAGGCCAGCGTGCAATTGGCGCTGTGCCAGAAAGCCAATGGCCTGAACCGCGCCGAAGTGCAAAAACTGCTGGTGCACAGCAGCGCCCGTCGCCATGGCCTGGGCCAGCAATTGATGCACACCCTGGAACTCGCCGCGCGCCAGCACAAGCGCGGCCTGCTGTACCTGGACACCGAAGCCGGCTCCGGCGCCGAAGCTTTCTACCAGGCGCTGCGCTACACCAAGATCGGTGAACTGCCCGATTACTGCCAAAGCCCGGACGGGCGCTACAGCCCGACCGCCATCTACTTCAAGACACTGGGGCAACCTGCATGATTCCTGGCGAATACCGGATCCAGCCTGGCGAGATCGAACTCAATGTCGGCCGCCGCACCCTCACCCTCGGCGTGGCCAACAGCGGCGACCGGCCGATCCAGGTGGGTTCGCATTACCATTTTTTCGAAACCAATGACGCACTGGAGTTTGACCGTGCCGCCAGCCGGGGCATGCGCCTGAATATTCCGGCGGGAACGGCGGTGCGATTTGAGCCGGGGCAGAGTCGTGAGGTGGAGTTGGTGGATTTGAGCGGTGGCAGGCGGGTATTCGGGTTTGCCGGACGGGTCATGGGCGACCTTTAGGGCCTCATCGGGGGCAA
>NZ_JAFHKI010000117.1 GCF_016937615.1 Pseudomonas lactucae
CATTCTCATGTTGGAACTCGATCAACTGTGGGAGGGGGCTTGCCCCCGATAGCGGTCTGTCAGGCCTGCGCTAATTCAGCGTGCTCATCCGCCTCCAACAACGCCTTATCCGTCTGCCCCATGATCTGGCTGGTAATCGCCCCAGCCGTCATCGAACCGTTCACGTTCAACGCCGTGCGGCCCATGTCGATCAGCGGTTCCACGGAAATCAGCAGCGCCACCAGTGACACCGGCAAGCCCATCGCCGGCAGTACGATCAGCGCGGCAAAGGTCGCACCACCGCCCACGCCCGCCACGCCGGCCGAACTCAAGGTCACGATCGCCACCAGGGTCGCGATCCACAGCGGGTCCAGCGGATTGATGCCCACGGTCGCGCCACCATCACCGCCAACATTGCTGGGTAGAGCCCGGCGCAGCCGTTCTGGCCGATGGTCGCGCCAAACGAGGCGGCGAAGCCGGCGATGGACTGCGGGATGCCCAGGCGGCGGGTTTGCGCTTCGATGCTCAGCGGAATCGCCGCCGCGCTGGAGCGGCTGGTGAAGGCAAAGGTCAGCACCGGCCAGACCTTGCGGAAAAACCGCAACGGGTTGACCCCGGCCAACGACAGCAGCAGGCCGTGCACCACGAACATCAGGCCCAAAGCCAGGTACGACACCAGCACAAAACTGCCGAGCTTGATGATGTCCTGCAGGTTGGAACCGGCGACCACTTTGGTCATCAGCGCCAGTACCCCGTAAGGGGTCAGCTTCATCACCAGGCGCACCAGGCGCATCACCCAGGCTTGCAGGGTGTCGATGGCGTTGAGCACCTTCTGGCCTTTTTCCACGTCATCCTTGAGCAGTTGCAGCGCGGCGACCCCCAGGAACGCGGCGAAAATCACCACGCTGATGATCGACGTCGGCTTGGCCCGGGCCAGGTCGGCAAACGGGTTGGCCGGCACGAACGAGAGCAGCAACTGCGGGATATTCAGGTCGGCGACCTTGCCCGCGTAGTCACTCTGGATCACTTGCAGGCGTGCCATTTCCTGGGTGCCGGCCACCAGGCCTTCGGCGGTGAGGCCGAACAGGTTGGTCAGGCTGATACCGATCAATGCCGCTATCGCGGTGGTGAACAGCAAGGTGCCAATGGTCAGGAAACTGATCTTGCCCAGGGACGCCGCATTATGCAGGCGCGCCACGGCGCTGAGGATCGATGCGAATACCAGCGGGATCACGATCATTTGCAGCAACTGCACGTAGCCATTGCCGACCAGGTCGAACCAGCCGATGGAGGCCTTGAGTACCGGATTGCCGGCACCGTAAATGCCGTGCAGCGCCACACCGAACGCCACGCCCAGGACCAAAGCGAACAAGACCTTCTTGGCCAGGCTCCAGTTCGTGCGGCGGGTTTGTGCCAGGCCCAACAGCAGGGCCACGAACACCAGTAAGTTGAGAATCAGGGGCAGATTCATTGAAGCTCCGTTGAGAAGGCAGCCCATCGCATGAGACTGCGATTGCGAACCGGGAAGCCTAACAGCTTGAAATATAATGATTTAATACCGATATGGAATGTTGACTGTCGTTTTTGGAATAAGTGGTTGACGCTCAGGCGTATGCCGCTGGCGGGATCAGGACGTGTACCGTCGTGCTCGACACGGGAACTGTCACAGGGATTTGTTAGCGTCGATGTCTTTAACTCAGGGAGACAACGCCTATGAAGCTCGCGCCGAAACTACTGGTATCCGCCGCACTTTGCCTGGGGCTCGCCAGCCAGGCGTTTGCCGCCACCGAGTTGAAACACTGGCCGGCGCCCGCCGCCAAGCAACTCAACGAAATGATCGCCGCCAATGCCAACAAGGGTAACTTCGCGGTGTTCGACATGGACAACACCAGCTACCGCTACGACCTTGAAGAGTCCTTGCTGCCGTACATGGAAAACAAGGGCCTGATCACCCGCGAGAGCCTTGATCCATCGCTCAAGCTGATGCCGTTCAAAGACACCGCCGACCATAAGGAGAGCTTGTTCAGCTACTACTATCGTCTGTGCGAAGTGGACGATATGGTCTGCTACCCATGGGTCGCCCAAGTGTTTTCCGGTTTCACCCTCAAGGAACTCAAGGTCCAGGTCGATGAGCTGATGGCCTCCGGCAAGCCCGTTCCCGTCACCTATTTTGAAGGCGACGCGGTGAAGAAGTCCGAGGTGCAGCCGCCCAAAGTCTTCACCGGCCAGGCCGAGCTGTACAACAAGCTGATGGAAAACGGCATCGAGGTGTACGTGATGACCGCCGCTTCGGAAGAGCTGGTGCGCATGGTCGCGGCGGATCCGAAGTACGGCTACAACGTCAAACCCGAGAACGTGATCGGTGTGACCACCCTGCTCAAGGACCGCAAGACAGGCGAGTTGACCACTGCCCGCAAACAGATCGCTGCCGGCAAGTATGACGAGAAGGCCAACCTCGGCCTGGAGCTCACCCCCTACCTGTGGACCCCGGCGACTTGGATGGCCGGCAAGCACGCGGCAATCCTCACCTACATCGATGAATGGAAAAAACCGGTAATCGTCGGCGGCGACACGCCCTCCAGCGATGGCTACATGCTGTTCCACGATGTGGACGTGGCCAAGGGCGGCATCCACCTGTGGATCAACCGCAAGGACAAATACATGACCCAACTCAACGGCATGATGGCCAAGCACGCGGCGGCGCAGGCCAAGGAAGGCTTGCCGGTGACGGCGGACAAGAACTGGGTGATCGTCAAGCCGGAGGACATCCAGTAAGACCGAGTCGCCCTTATCACAGGCAAGCCAGCTCCCACATTTTGATCTCCAGTGTTTTGGAGATTTGCTCCAGGCAAAAAAATGCCCCGCTTGGCGGGGCATTTTTTATGGGCGCGGCTTACAGACCGTCAAGCATCGCCTTGTTACGTACCGCACCTTTGTCGGCGCTGGTGGCCAACAACGCGTAAGCCTTCAACGCGGTGGTCACTTTACGTGGACGTTTTTCCACCGGTTTCCAACCCTTCTTGTCTTGCTCAACCCGGCGGGCCGCCAGTTCTTCATCGCTGATCAACAGGTTGATCGAGCGGTTCGGAATGTCGATCAGCACCTTGTCGCCGTCCTGCACCAGGCCAATCGCGCCGCCGGCTGCGGCTTCGGGCGAGGCGTGGCCGATGGACAGGCCCGAGGTGCGCCGGAGAAGCGGCCGTCGGTGAGCAGGGCGCAGGCTTTGCCCAGGCCTTTGGATTTGAGGTAAGACGTCGGGTACAGCATCTCCTGCATACCCGGGCCGCCTTTCGGGCCTTCGTAGCGGATGATCACGATGTCGCCTTCTTTCACTTCGTCGGCGAGGATGCCGCGTACCGAGCTGTCCTGGCTTTCGTAGATCTTGGCGCGGCCTTCGAAGACGTGGATGGACTCATCCACACCGGCGGTTTTGACCACGCAGCCGTCAAGGGCGATGTTGCCGTACAGCACGGCCAGGCCTCCTTCTTTGGAATACGCGTGTTCAACACTGCGGATACAGCCGTTTTCACGGTCGGCGTCCAGGGTGTCCCAACGGGTCGACTGGCTGAAGGCGGTCTGGGTCGGGATGCCGGCCGGGCCTGCCTTGAAGAAGGTGTGCACGGCTTCGTCGTCTGTCTGGGTGATGTCCCACTTGGCGATGCCTTCGGCCAGGGACGTGCTGTGCACGGTCGGCAGGTCGGTGTGCAGCAGGCCGCCACGCGCCAGGGAGCCCAGGATCGAGAAGATCCCGCCGGCGCGGTGCACGTCTTCCATGTGGTACTTCTGGATGTTCGGCGCGACCTTGCACAGTTGCGGTACGTGACGGGACAGGCGGTCGATGTCGCGCAGGTCGAAATCGATCTCGGCTTCCTGGGCAGCGGCCAGCAAGTGCAGGATGGTGTTGGTGGAACCGCCCATGGCGATGTCCAGGGTCATGGCGTTTTCGAACGCCTTGAAGTTGGCGATGTTGCGCGGCAACACCGACTCATCGTTCTCGCCGTAGTAGCGCTTGCACAGCTCGACGATGGTGCGGCCGGCCTGCAGGAACAGCTGCTCGCGGTCGCTGTGGGTGGCCAGCGTGGAACCGTTGCCCGGCAAGGCGAGACCCAGGGCTTCCACCAGGCAGTTCATCGAGTTGGCGGTGAACATGCCGGAGCACGAGCCGCAGGTCGGGCAGGCGCTGCGCTCGTATTCCGCAACCTTTTCGTCGGACGCGCTGGAATCGGCGGCGATGACCATGGCGTCGACCAGATCGAGGCCGTGGGAGGCGAGCTTGGTCTTGCCGGCTTCCATCGGGCCGCCGGAGACGAAGATCACCGGGATGTTCAGGCGCAGGGCGGCCATCAGCATGCCGGGGGTGATCTTGTCGCAGTTGGAGATACACACGATGGCGTCGGCGCAGTGGGCGTTGACCATGTACTCCACGGAGTCGGCGATGATCTCGCGGCTCGGCAGCGAATACAGCATGCCGTCATGGCCCATGGCGATGCCGTCGTCCACGGCGATGGTGTTGAATTCCTTGGCCACGCCGCCGGCGCGTTCGATCTCGCGGGCGACCAGTTGGCCGAGGTCCTTGAGGTGCACGTGGCCGGGTACGAACTGGGTGAACGAGTTGGCAATCGCGATGATCGGCTTCTTGAAGTCGTCATCTTTCATCCCCGTGGCACGCCACAGTGCGCGCGCGCCGGCATGTTGCGGCCATGGGTGGATGTTTTCGAGCGGTAATCTGGCATGGAGCACTCCGGGCGGCTAATCAGGTAACTACTAATCAGGTACTACTGGGGAGTGAGCTTCTATTGACGTCTGGAACACCCGAAAAATGGCACTGGTGTCCGGAAGTTGCCGCAAACGTTACGGGATCGCCGTGCGCAGTGGCCTTGAGCTCATAAACCCGCCGGGGGATGACTGGCGATGAATAGGGCCGATTCTACACCGCTGGCGGCTGGAGGGAATGGGGCAATACTCAGGGCGGCCGGCTTTGTTTAGACTGGCGGCCCTTTGCACTCACCTCGCTCCAAAGGAATTGGAATGCCCGTTATTCACCGTTTTCTAGGGTTCTACCTGCTGATCGGCCTGATCCAGGGAATCGTCTTCTATTACGCCGGCCAGTTGCATCGCCTGAGCGAGACGCTGTTTTTTGTCACCGGCACCGTGGTGCTGGTCGTCGGTACCGCGTTGCAGTTGCTCGGCGAGAAAGCCCGACATTGGCGTTCATTGCTGCCTACCCTGGCGTTCACCGTGCTGATGGGCGGTATGACGCTGTGGGTCTGCCAGGGCCTTGATCCTGAGGGCAATCCCCGCTGGGCGATCAACTCCTGGGTGATCAGCCTGCTGGTGTTGAGTTATGTCTGCGCCACCTTTCTGTTCGTCTGGCCTGCCACCAAAGGCGAGCGCTGGCGCTATGAGGCGTTGTTCCTGCAGGCCTGGAGCAGCGTGTTTATTGTGCTGTACGCGCTGATTCTGGTGGCGGTGTTCATGCTGTTGCTCAAACTCTGGGGCCAGCTGTTTCTGATGCTGGGCATCGAGTTTTTCGAGCATCACTTCTGGAGCAAGCTGTTCCTGAGTTTCAGCCTGCCGCTGCTGTTCGCCCTGGGAATGTACTTGGCGGCGCGCAGCGAGAAAGTCATCGGCCAGATGCGTGGCATGTTGTTAAGCGCCTGTGGCTTGTTATTGCCGTTGATCGCGCTGATCAGTGTGCTGTTTACCTTGACCTTACCGTTCACCGGGCTGTCGCGGATTTGGGCGACGGGCTACTCCACCCCGATTCTGCTGGTGTTGGCCGGTGCGCAATTATTCCTGCTCAACGGTGTGTTTCAGGATGGCGTCCAGCCTCGACCGTATCCCAAATGGTTGACGCACTTTATCGAATTGAGCCTGCTGTGCCTGCCGATACTCGCCGCATTGGCGTTTTACTCAAGCTGGCTGCGGGTCGAGCAATACGCCTTGTCGCCACTGCGCTTCATCGCGCTGGCGCTGGCAGTGTTGTGTGGCTTGTACGGCCTGGCGGCGGTGTGGGCGGTCGCCTTGCGCTCGCCGGTCTGGCTGGGCAACTTGCGGGTGACCAACCCGGCCCTGGCGTTGTTGTTTTGTGGGCTGGTGGTGTTGATCAACACGCCGCTTCTGGACCCGGTGCGCCTGAGCGTCGACGACCAGGTCCGGCGTTTGCTTGACGGGCGCACCAAGGCTGAAGCGTTCGATGCGCACAACCTGCGGTTTGGCCTGGAGAAGGCGGGCCAGGAGGCGTACGCGAAGTTGCAGGCCGATCTGGATCAGGAGCGCATTCTGGACCCGGAATCACGCCGGGCCTTGCGCGAGCGCATGGACGACACGTCGCTGAGTTTCAGCGAACAGTACGAAAAGGAACGCGCCCAGCGGCCCAAGCCCGAACTGGAGTGGATCGGGCCACAGCCCAAAGGCAGCGAACAGTTCGCCGAACTCAGCCTGGACACGGACTCGCCGTGTGAGCCCGGCTGTGTGCTGTGGGCGGTCGACCTTGACGAGGATGGCCTGCCCGAAGTGCTGGCAGTGCCGCGCACAAGCTACCGTCATGACTTCAAGCCCCCGCGCATTTTCGTGCAGGACAATAAAGGCCAATGGAGCGATCGCGGCCCGCTGCTGTGGACGCAGCTGCCGGACGGAGCCATCGACACTGAAACGCTGATCCGCGACATCCGCGCAGGCAAGGTCTCGTTGGCCAAGCCGCGTTATATGCAGTTGGAGTCCAGCGACATGCTGCTCACTCCGGTGATTCGGGAACGTTAGTCGCGGCCTGCTCGGCGATTGGTCACCAGCCCCCACAGGCTGAACCCGATGAAACTGAGGGCGATGGTCAGCAGCAGATGATCGCCCGCCTGGGCCAGTGCCGCGCTGCTGACGGCAGCGGTGAAGAACATAATGCTGTTCCCCGCCGAGGCCGCCGTGCCCGCGCGGCTGGAAAACAACCGCATCGCCGCAGAAATGGCGGCAGGGCGAACCAGCGTGACGGCGAGGGCGCTGATCAGCATTGGGATCAGCAAGGTCACGGTGGTGATGGCATCCAGGCTCAGGATCAGCGCTAGCAGCATGCCGGCGACACAGAGCAGGCCGAGGCCGATGTTGATTTGCCGGGATAGCGAAATACGTTTCTGCCAATACGACGCGGCCACACCGCCGAGCAGATAGGCCACGCCGTATACCATCAGTACCAGTGCGTATTGGTATTCGGAGAGCTTGAGTGCATCCATGAAGATCAAGGGTGTCACGCTGATCAGGGCGAAATAACAGGCGAACACCAGCGCGGCGATCCACCAATAGCGCAGGAAATCTCGGTTGACGGCCACGGCTTTGAGCGTGCTGGCGATCGATACCGACGCGTGATCCGGGCTGGCGGACTTGGACGGCAGGATGCAAAACGCATGGATCAACATACCCAGCGCCATCAAGGCGAAGCCGTAGAAGCTGCCTTGCCAATCGAACGTCGTTTGCAGCCAGGAGCCGATCAGTGGTGACAGAGCCACAAAGGAACCACTCAGGGTCATGTAATAGAGGCGAACTCTGGCCCGGTCCTGTTCCTCGAACAGATCCTCCACCAACGCATGTCCCAATACGAAGAAACCGCAACCCATGGCCTGGACTGAGCGAAACAGCAGAAAACTCAGGTAATCAGGCGCCATTGCGCAGCCTATAGCGCCCAGGATCGATAGCGTAATGCAGCCAAGTAAAACTTCCTTGCGGCCCCATTTATCCGAGAGTGGGCCGGTGATGAGTTGGGAGATGGAGAAGACCAGCGTGAACAGGCTGATCGACAGCGCGATGTCTGCGCTGGGAGTATCGAACCTGACGGCCAGGGCGGGGAAGGAGGGCAGCAGGATATTGATCGGGAAAAAGCTGATCAGGGAAATGCAGGTGATGAGGGTGAAGCGGGAGAGGTGTCGACGCTTGAGGTCTCCACTGTGTGAGGACGGGCAGGTGGGCTCGGACATTGTTATTGTTTCCGGGGTGGCGCTAGAAGCTAATGCTAGCCGGGCTGCTTGGACTGAATTAAAAGATGGGGCGACTCTATTTGCAGCGTTATGCTGAGTGCTTCTGTTGACTGAGATCTCAATCCGTATGAGGCATCAAAAGCCTTTCGAACTCTGCACTGAAAACCTTTCCGTCGCTGTAGCCCCCTCCGACAAAAAGAACCAACTGTTCCCTAAGGTCCTGTATGCCGAGAGCTTTTTCAACCTTGCTGTCGTTGAGCGCTGCCGATAGCCATGTGTTGAGTCCCATCGCGGTTGCTATGAGTTGAGTCGTTTGTGCAATGTGTCCGGCCTCTATTAGGGCAACTCGGTAGGCTCTGGAATGTGGGTATTTCCACCATAGTTTGTCGAATCGCGATGTGATGAATAGACCAAATGGAAGGTTGTCCGCGAAGTGCTGGCCTTGTAAGAAATTACCGAGAGGCTCACTCAGTCTGTGGATTAATCTAAGTCCATGAAAGGATGGGTGGTAGTAGTAAATGCCTGGGTTTAAATCTCGTACATTGTAAGCGTACAGGTAACCTTCACTTGAACTCAAACCACCACCCGAAGGGCTGGTTCGCCTGGCGCGAAAAGCGACAGGTGTTAATTCTGATGTGTCTGTGTCGTGTTCTTTTAAATGGCCGAGGGAAAGATAAAGTAATGTACTCATGTCTTCCAGTGAGATGCTTTTATTGAAGTATGAGCGACAGGTTTTTCTTCTTAGTAACGCATTTTCCAGTGAGGGGTTCTTTATAAGTGCTTCGTTTGGCAATGGCCGAGGCAACGTTATCAAGTCTTCTGCATGAAGATGAGCGAACCGATTTGAATCTGGTAAGTTAGTACTTAAAACGTTTCGGCAATGGGTCAAGTAATGATCTGCCCAGCCACTGCTGTCTGTTGGTTGTTCGGCGTCAAGGAGATCCTTCGTCCCGATGTGAAATATTTTTGAAATATCGTCCCAGCCCCAAAGACATTCGGCCGCTGGTAGCTCTTGTATGATTGAGTTTTTTGAAAAGGTTGAGTCTATTGTGAGCTTAGAGTCATACTTGGAAATATCGTGGATGAGCTCCATCAGGCGTTGCGAGTACGTGGGGTTTAACTCAAATTGCTCATGCGTTTTGTAGTTCCAGATGATGAGTGCGGGTGGCTTGGCCAAGAAAAATAAGTTGGGATTAATGTGCATTTTTTATTCCCTACTGCCAAGGCAGGGTTGGCGTGCAACCCTGCTCATAATCAATGACTTATTTAGGCATTCCGATTAAAGCGAATGCTGCCAGTTCTTTTGACTCAAGGGTAACTGTTTTCATGTTGGCTCTCCAAGTTAAGTGGTTGCCACGTCGAGTGGTCGTGACAAAGCCAGACTAGGCGTCGGTTTTTGATTAATCTAGTCGTATGATGTAGGAGTATTCTGGAAGGCTTGTAGTATATTTTTGCTGTAACGATGAAGCTGTATTTCTATGCTGGCCTTGTATAGGAAGGCAGCCAAGTCGCTGCAATATTACGGGCGTTATTGGTTTTTTATTTTGGAGGACGACTAACGCTGCCCGAAATTAGTCGGACAGCGTTCTGCCTGAAAGGGCTTAGCTGTTAGGCAACAACCGGCACGTAATGCTCTTGATATACCGCGTCTCTACAATCGCCGGGTGCACTGGATGGTCCGGGCCCTGGCCGCCACGTTCAAGCATCTGGATATTGCGGTCCAGGTGACGGGCGCTGGTGAGCAGGATGTTCTGCAGGTCGTCTTCCGGCAGGTGCATGGAGCACGAGGCGCTGACCAGGATGCCGTCCTTGCTGAGCAGGCGCATGGCTTGCTCGTTCAGGCGGCGGTAGGCGCCTTCGCCGTTCTTCATGTCTTTTTTGCGTTTGATGAAGGCCGGCGGGTCGGCAACGATCACGTCGAAGCGTTCTTCGCTGGCTTTGAGTTCTTTCAACGCTTCAAACACGTCACCTTCGATGCAGGTCATCTTCTCGGCCACGCCGTTCAGCGCAGCATTGCGCTCGACGCCATCGAGGGCAAAGGCCGAGGCGTCGACGCAGAACACTTCACTGGCGCCGAAGGCGGCGGCTTGCACGCCCCAGCCGCCGATGTAGCTGTACAGGTCGAGTACGCGTTTGCCTTTGGCATACGGGGCCAGGCGGGCGCGGTTCATGCGGTGGTCGTAGAACCAGCCGGTCTTTTGGCCCTGGATCACCGGGGCTTCGAATTGCACGCCGTTTTCTTCCAGCGCGACCCACTCCGGCACCAGGCCGAAGACGGTTTCGACGTAGCGGTTGAGGCCTTCGGCGTCGCGCGCGGCGGAGTCGTTCTTGAACAGGATGCCGCTCGGCTTGAGCACTTGGGTCAGGGCCGCGATCACGTCGTCTTTATGCGCTTCCATGGTCGCCGAGGCGATCTGTACCACCAGGATGTCGCCGAAACGGTCGACCACCAGGCCCGGCAGCAGGTCGGAATCACCGTAGACCAGGCGGTAGAACGGCTTGTCGAACAGCCGGTCACGCAGGGACAGGGCGACGTTGAGGCGGTGCACCAGCAGCGACTTGTCCAGCGGCAACTTGATGTCGCGCGACAGCAGGCGCGCGCAGATCAGGTTGTTCGGGCTCATGGCCACGATGCCCAGGGTCTTGCCGCCGGCTGCTTCGAGGATGGCCTGGTCGCCTGCCTGGAAGCCGTGGAGTGGGGTGGCGGCCACATCGATTTCGTTGCTGTAGACCCACAGGTGGCCGTTGCGCAAACGACGATCGGCGTTGGCTTTGAGACGCAGGCTTGGCAGGGACATGACGTCGCTCCGGAAAAAAGAGCGGGAGTATACCTGTTGCGGCACGGTTCATGTGGGAGCTGGCTTGCCTGCGATGCGGGCGCTGCGGTGTATCTGACGTACGGTGTTGATGCTATCGCGGGCAAGCCCGGCTCCCACACTGGCTCCGCGTCCAATCCGGTATTTGAGGTGTCGGTCAGCTTTGCTTAGGGGTTAGAATCCCCGCCTAGCCCAGAGTGTGTACTTATGTCCCAAGAGCTTTCCGCCGAACAGATCCAGCAGGCCCTGCAGGGCATCAGCGTGCCGCCTCAGCCGCAAATCATGGTGGATTTGCAGATGGAGCAGTATATGCCCGACCCGGACCTGGAAGTGATCGCGCGGTTGATCTCCCAGGATCCCGGCTTGTCCGGCGCGTTGCTCAAGATCGTCAATTCGTCGTATTACGGGCTGAGTAACAAGATCGCCTCGATCCAGCGTGCGGTGAACCTGCTGGGCAGCCGTTCGATCATCAACCTGATCAATGCCTTGTCGATCAAGGGCGAGATGAGCGACGACACCATTGTCATCCTCAACCGCTTTTGGGACACCGCCCAGGATGTGGCCATGACCTGCCTTACGCTGGCCAAGCGCACGGGCTCCCAGGCCGTGGACGAGGCCTACGCCCTGGGGTTGTTCCACGATTGTGGCGTGCCGTTGATGCTCAAGCGTTTCCCCGACTACATGACGGTGCTGGAAGAGGCTTACGCCAATGCCGGCCCCGACTGCCGCGTGGTCGACACTGAAAACAATGCCTTCAACACCAACCATGCCGTGGTCGGTTACTACACGGCCAAGTCCTGGCGCCTGCCGGAACATGTGACCGACGCCATCGCCAACCACCACAACGCCCTGGCGATTTTCAGCGACGAGTCGACGCGCAATCCCCAGCTGAAAAACCTGTTGGCGATCCTGAAGATGGCCGAGCACATTTGCTCGTCCTACCGGGTGCTGGGCGGCCAGGCGGTCGATCACGAGTGGGAAACCGTCGGCCCTCTGGTGTTGGATTACGTGGGCCTGTCGGACTACGACTTCGAGAGCATGAAGTTGTCGATCCGCGAACTGGGCGCGCACTGACCCTTACTTCAAGAGGTACACATGCCCGAGTTGCCAGAAGTCGAAACCACCCGTCGCGGAATCGCGCCGCACCTGGAAGGCCAGCGCGTCAGCCGTGTGGTGGTGCGTGAGCGACGCCTGCGCTGGCCGATCCCGGAAGACCTGGATGTGCGCCTGTCCGGGCAGCGCATCGTGCTGGTGGAACGACGCGCCAAATACCTGCTGATCAACGCCGAAGTCGGCACCCTCATCAGCCATCTGGGCATGTCGGGCAACCTGCGCCTGGTGGAGACCGGCATGCCGGCGGCCAAGCATGAACATGTGGACATCGAGTTGGAATCGGGCCTGAGCCTGCGCTACACCGACCCTCGGCGCTTCGGCGCAATGCTCTGGAGCCAGGACCCGCACAACCACGAGTTGCTGATTCGCCTGGGGCCGGAGCCGTTGACCGAGCTGTTCGATGGCGAGCGCTTGTTCCAGTTGTCCCGCGGCAAGTCGATGGCGGTGAAACCGTTCATCATGGACAACGCAGTGGTGGTGGGCGTGGGCAATATCTATGCGACGGAAGCGCTGTTTGCGGCCGGAATCGACCCGCGTCGCGCGGCCGGCGGTATTTCACGCGGGCGTTATTTGAAGCTGGCGGTCGAGATCAAGCGCGTACTGGCAGCCGCCATCAAACGGGGCGGCACAACGTTGCGGGACTTTATCGGCGGCGACGGGCAGCCGGGGTATTTCCAGCAGGAGCTGTTCGTCTATGGCCGCGCAGGCGAGGCGTGCAAGGTCTGCGGGACAGAGTTGCGCAATGTGGTGCTGGGGCAGCGGGCGAGTGTGTTTTGCCCCAGGTGCCAGAGCTGATTATTGGGTAATGGCTGATTGCCGCCATCGGGGGCAAGCCCCTCTCATTCGACCGCATTCTCATGTTGGAACTCGGTCAACTGTGGGAGGGGGCTTGCTCCCGATGGGGCCCTTACAGGCACTAAA
>NZ_JAFHKI010000118.1 GCF_016937615.1 Pseudomonas lactucae
CCACATTTGGTTTTGTGGTGTTCTTAAATAGGTGTCGGACCGATAAACACCACTCGTCCGCCATAACCCCCTGCGCTTGAAATCACCCCCGCCACCCCCATATGAGTTTCCATCAGGGCATTTTCGCCCCGCTGCGTGGAGACTCTCCCCTTGACCACCATCGTTTCAGTACGTCGCCACGGCAAAGTCGTCATGGGCGGCGACGGCCAGGTTTCCCTGGGTAATACCGTGATGAAAGGCAACGCGAAAAAAGTACGTCGCCTGTACCACGGCCAGGTACTCGCCGGCTTCGCAGGCGCCACCGCCGACGCCTTCACCCTCTTCGAGCGTTTCGAAGGCCAGCTTGAGAAACACCAGGGCCACCTCGTGCGCGCCGCTGTCGAACTCGCCAAGGAATGGCGCACCGACCGCTCCCTCAGCCGCCTGGAAGCCATGCTGGCCGTGGCCAATAAAGATGCGTCCTTGATCATCACCGGCAATGGCGATGTGGTTGAGCCTGAACATGGCCTGATCGCCATGGGGTCCGGCGGTGGCTACGCCCAAGCGGCGGCCAGCGCGTTGTTGAAGAAAACCGACCTCTCGGCCCGTGAAATCGTCGAGACCGCCCTGGGTATCGCCGGCGATATCTGCGTGTTTACCAACCACAACCAGACCATTGAGGAGCAGGACCTCGCCGAATAAGCCGTAGGCTTATTCCCGCTTGAGGCCGCCAAACACTATGTCCATGACTCCCCGCGAAATCGTCCACGAACTCAACCGCCATATCATCGGCCAGGACGATGCCAAGCGCGCCGTTGCCATCGCCCTGCGTAACCGCTGGCGCCGGATGCAACTGCCCGAAGAACTGCGCGTTGAAGTAACGCCCAAGAACATCCTGATGATCGGCCCGACCGGTGTCGGTAAAACCGAGATCGCCCGGCGCCTGGCCAAACTGGCCAATGCCCCGTTCATCAAGGTCGAAGCGACCAAGTTCACCGAAGTCGGCTACGTGGGTCGTGACGTCGAGTCTATCATCCGCGACCTGGCCGACGCCGCCCTGAAGATGCTGCGCGAACAGGAAGTGACCAAGGTCAGCCACCGCGCCGAAGACGCCGCCGAGGAACGCATCCTCGACGCGCTGCTGCCACCGGCACGCATGGGCTTTAACGAAGACGCCGCGCCGTCGTCGGACTCCAACACCCGCCAGCTGTTCCGCAAGCGCCTGCGTGAAGGCCAGTTGGATGACAAGGAAATCGAGATCGAAGTCGCCGAAGTGTCTGGCGTGGACATCTCCGCGCCGCCCGGCATGGAAGAAATGACCAGCCAGCTGCAGAACCTGTTCGCCAACATGGGCAAGGGCAAGAAGAAAAGCCGCAAGCTCAAGGTGAAAGAGGCGCTCAAGCTGGTGCGTGATGAAGAAGCCGGGCGCCTGGTCAACGAGGAAGAACTCAAGGCCAAGGCCCTGGAAGCGGTCGAGCAACATGGCATCGTGTTTATCGACGAGATCGACAAGGTGGCCAAGCGCGGTAACTCCGGTGGCGTCGATGTGTCCCGCGAAGGTGTGCAGCGTGACCTGTTGCCGCTGATCGAAGGCTGCACCGTGAACACCAAGCTGGGCATGGTCAAGACCGACCATATCCTGTTCATCGCCTCCGGTGCGTTCCACCTGAGCAAACCCAGCGACCTGGTGCCCGAGCTGCAGGGCCGCCTGCCGATTCGCGTGGAACTCAAGGCACTGACCCCGGGCGACTTCGAACGCATCCTCAGCGAACCGCACGCGTCGCTCACCGAGCAATACCGCGAGCTGCTGAAAACCGAAGGGCTGGGCATCGAGTTTCAGGCCGACGGCATCAAGCGCCTGGCGGAAATCGCCTGGCAGGTCAACGAGAAGACCGAGAACATCGGCGCCCGTCGCCTGCACACGCTGCTTGAGCGCCTGCTTGAGGAAGTGTCCTTCAGCGCCGGCGACATGGCCGGTGCGCAGAATGGCGAAGCGATCAAGATCGATGCGGATTACGTCAACAGCCACTTGGGCGAATTGGCGCAGAACGAAGACTTGTCGCGGTATATCCTGTAAGCCGCAAGCTGTAAGCTACAAGCCGCAAGCTGAACACACTCAACTTGCGGCTTGTAGCTTGCAGCCCAAGGTGTCTCTCAATGCCAAAATTCCCCACCGCTGTTAATTTGCACAAAACCTCCAACACCCTCGGCCTGACCTACGGGCCCGATGAAACCTACCAACTGCCCGCCGAATTCCTGCGCGTGCACTCCCCCTCCGCCGAGGTCCAGGGCCACGGCAAACCGATCCTGCAATTCGGCAAGCTCAACGTTAAGTTGACCCAGGTAGAACCGGCCGGTCAGTACGCACTGAAATTGACCTTCGACGACGGGCACGACAGCGGTCTGTTCACCTGGGACTACCTCTACCAATTGGCCGTGCGTCAGGACGCGCTGTGGGCCGATTATCTTGCCGAACTCAAGGCGGCCGGCAAAACCCGCGACCCGAGTGAATCGGTCGTGCGGCTGATGCTCTAGCCCAGGCCTCTTGCGCTTTAGAGGGCATTTTCTAATTCCATCTGTTTGAATGCCCTGTCGCGTGGTCAACGATTGGCCCGCTTGCGAAAAAAATTAAACTCGGGTAACCAATGGAGCTGGCAAGTTCCCTGCATTTGACGATGCGGTATCAACGGTCACCCGAGTCGCAGTACCTGGCGTGTGTTGTGTATCGAAACTGGGTGCGCAGCGCCAGCCGGTACTCGTCTTCCGGACAATGGAGCGTCGTAGATGAGTAACAAGAACAACGATGACTTGAAACGCCAGGCCTCGGAAAACACCCTGGGGCTGAACCCGATCATCGCGTTACGCAAAAAGGATTTACTCGCCTCGGCGAAGATGGTGCTGACCCAAGCCATCAAGCAACCGTTGCACAGCGTCAAACACGTCGCGCATTTTGGCGTCGAGCTGAAGAATGTGATGTTCGGCAAATCCGCGCTGGCGCCAGAGAGCGACGATCGTCGCTTCCATGACCCGGCCTGGAGCCAGAACCCGCTCTACAAGCGCTATCTGCAAACCTACCTGGCGTGGCGCAAGGAACTGCACGACTGGATCGGCGACAGTAACCTGTCCGCACAGGACATCAGCCGCGGCCACTTCGTGATCAACCTGATGACCGAAGCCATGGCCCCCACCAACAGCGCAGCCAACCCGGCGGCGGTCAAACGCTTCTTCGAAACCGGCGGCAAGAGCCTGCTCGACGGCCTGTCGCACCTGGCCAAGGACATGGTGCACAACGGCGGCATGCCGAGCCAGGTCAACATGGGCGCCTTTGAAGTGGGCAAGTCCCTGGGCACCACCGAGGGCGCCGTGGTGTTTCGCAATGACGTGCTGGAGCTGATCCAGTACAAGCCGATCACCGAACAGGTGCACGAGCGCCCCTTGTTAGTGGTGCCGCCGCAGATCAATAAATTCTATGTCTTCGACCTGAGCCCGGATAAGAGCCTGGCGCGCTTCTGCCTGCGCAATGGCCAGCAGACCTTTATCGTCAGCTGGCGCAACCCGACCAAGGCCCAGCGCGAGTGGGGCCTGTCGACCTATATCGAAGCGCTCAAGGAAGCCGTGGATGTGGTCACGGCGATCACCGGCAGCAAAGACATCAACATGCTCGGCGCCTGCTCCGGCGGCATCACCTGTACCGCCCTGCTCGGCCACTATGCGGCGCTGGGCGAAAAGAAGGTCAACGCCCTGACCTTGCTGGTGAGTGTGCTGGACACCACGCTGGACACCCAGGTGGCACTGTTCGTTGACGAACAGACCCTGGAGGCGGCCAAGCGCCATTCCTACCAGGCCGGCGTGCTGGAGGGTCGCGACATGGCCAAGGTGTTCGCCTGGATGCGCCCCAATGACCTGATCTGGAACTATTGGGTCAACAACTACCTGCTGGGCAACGAGCCGCCGGTGTTCGACATTCTCTTCTGGAACAACGACACCACGCGCTTGCCGGCGGCGTTCCACGGCGACCTGATCGAACTGTTCAAGAACAACCCACTGGTACGGCCCAACGCCCTTGAGGTGTGCGGCACGCCCATCGACCTCAAGCAGGTGACTGCCGATATCTATTCACTGGCCGGCACCAACGACCACATCACACCCTGGCAGTCGTGCTACAAGTCGGCGCAACTGTTTGGCGGCAAAGTGGAGTTTGTGTTGTCCAGCAGCGGGCATATCCAGAGCATCCTCAATCCGCCGGGCAACCCCAAGGCGCGCTACCAGACCAGCGACGGTCTGGCGGGCAAGCCGCTTGAATGGCAGGAGAATGCGACCAAGCACACCGATTCGTGGTGGCTGCACTGGCAAGCGTGGCAGGCGGAGCGGGCGGGGAAACTGAAGAAGGCACCGACGTCATTAGGCAATAAAACCTACGCAGCAGCGGAAGCAGCCCCAGGAACTTACGTACACGAACGCTAGATTGAAATGGGGTCAAGTGTGGGAGGGGGCTTGCCCCCGATAGCAGTGTGTCAGTCAGCTGATCCATTGGCTGATCAATTGCAATCGGGGGCAAGCCCCTCCCACATTTGGCCTGCATTCCAACCGTCACATCTCACAGGGCTTGAGCATGCCGCAACCGTTCATCTTTCGTACCATCGACCTGGATGGCCAGACCATCCGCACGGCGGTACGCCCGGGCAAGCCTCACTTGACGCCGCTGCTGATTTTCAACGGCATCGGCGCCAACCTTGAGTTGGTGTTTCCGTTCGTCCAGGCCCTGGACCCGGACCTGGAAGTGATCGCCTTCGATGTGCCGGGCGTGGGCGGTTCGTCCACACCCAACCGGCCCTACCGCTTTCCGGGCCTCGCCAAGCTTACCGCGCGCATGCTCGACTACCTGGACTACGGCCAAGTGAATGCCGTGGGTGTGTCCTGGGGCGGAGCGCTGGCCCAGCAATTTGCCTATGACTACCCCGAGCGTTGCAAGAAATTGATCCTGGCGGCCACGGCAGCCGGTGCATTCATGGTGCCGGGCAAACCGAAAGTCTTGTGGCTGATGGCCAGCCCCCGCCGCTACATCCAGCCGTCCCACGTGGTGCGCATCGCGCCGATGATCTATGGCGGCTCGTTCCGCCGCGATTCAAAATTGGCCGCCGAGCACGCCAGCAAAGTGCGCTCGGCCGGCAAGCTCGGCTATTACTGGCAACTGTTCGCCGGGCTGGGCTGGACCAGCATCCACTGGCTGCACAAGATCCGCCAACCGACCCTGGTGCTGGCCGGGGACGATGACCCGCTGATCCCGCTGGTCAATATGCGCATGCTCGCCTGGCGCATTCCCAACGCACAGTTGCACATCATCGATGACGGCCACCTGTTCCTGATCACCCGGGCCGAGGCCGTCGCGCCGATCATCATGAAATTTCTGGAGGAGGAGCGTCTGCGCGCAGTGATTCACCCAAGACCCGCGGTGTAAGGACCACACCGCCGCGCAACTTGCCAGGAACCGACTATGGTTCTGAATTGGCGTGCCTGTTGATGGCTTGACGAAGGAGTGTTGGCTCATGCGAGAAAGACCCGTGACAAACCCGGCGCCCGCCCCCGCCGCGTTCATCAATGCGCAAAACGCGATCACCGGCCTGCGCGGCCGGGATTTGCTGTCCACGCTGCGCAGCGTTGCCGCTCACGGCCTGCGCAACCCGGTACACACCGCCCGTCACGCGCTGGCCCTGGGCGGCCAGCTGGGTCGCGCGCTGCTCGGGGAAACGTTGCATGAACCCAACCCCCGCGACAGCCGTTTCGTCGACCCGACCTGGGCGCTCAACCCGTTCTACCGGCGCAGCCTGCAAGCCTATTTGAGCTGGCAGAAACAAACCCGCCACTGGATCGACGACAGCAGCCTGAGCGACGACGACCGCGCCCGAGCGCACTTTGCGTTCGCGCTGTTCAACGACGCGGTTTCGCCGTCCAACACCTTGCTCAACCCGTTGGCCGTCAAGGAACTGCTCAACTCCGGCGGCAACAGCGTGGTGCGCGGCGTGAGCAACCTGTTCGAAGACCTGCTGCACAACAACGGCCTGCCGCGCCAGGTGAGCAAGCACGCGTTCGAAGTCGGCAAGACCGTCGCCACCACGCCCGGCTCGGTGGTGTTTCGCAACGAGTTGCTGGAGCTGATCCAATACAAGCCCATGAGCGAAAAACAGTACGCCAGGCCGCTGCTGATCGTGCCGCCGCAGATCAACAAGTACTACATTTTCGACCTGAGCCCGGCCAACAGCTTTGTGCAGTACGCCCTGAAGAACGGCCTGCAGACCTTTATGGTCAGCTGGCGCAACCCGGACGTGCGCCATCGCGAATGGGGCCTGTCCACCTATGTCGCGGCGCTGGAGGAAGCGCTCAACGTGTGTCGGGCCATCACCGGCGCTCGCGAAGTCAACCTGATGGGCGCCTGCGCCGGGGGCCTGACCATCGCCGCCCTGCAAGGCCATTTGCAAGCCAAGCGCCAGCTGCGCCGCATCTCCAGCGCCAGCTACCTGGTGAGCCTGCTCGACAGCCAGATCGACGGCCCCGCCATGCTGTTCGCAGATGAACAGACCCTGGAGGCCGCCAAGCGCCGCTCCTACCAGCAAGGCGTGCTGGACGGCCGCGACATGGCCAAGGTGTTTGCCTGGATGCGCCCCAACGACCTGATCTGGAATTACTGGATCAACAATTACCTGCTGGGCAAGGAACCGCCGGCCTTCGACATCCTGTACTGGAACAACGACAACACGCGCCTGCCCGCCGCGTTGCACGGCGACCTGCTGGACTTCTTCAAGCACAACCCGCTGAGCCATCCCGGCGGCCTGGAAGTGTGCGGCACGCCCATCGACTTGCAGAAGGTCACGGTGGACAGTTTCAGCGTGGCCGGGATCAATGACCACATCACGCCATGGGACGCGGTGTACCGCTCCACGCAATTGCTTGGCGGTGACCGGCGCTTCGTGCTGTCCAACAGCGGGCATATCCAGAGCATCCTCAACCCACCGGGCAACCCCAAGGCCAACTACGTCGAGAACCCCAGGCTGAGCAGCGACCCGCGCGCCTGGTACTACGACGCCAACCACGTCGAGGGCAGTTGGTGGCCGCAGTGGCTGGAGTGGATCCAGCAGCGCTCGGGCACGCAACGCGAAACCCTCACCGCCCTGGGCAACCAGAATTACCCACCGCTGGAAGCGGCGCCGGGCACTTACGTGCGCGTGCGCTGAGCTCAGCGATCACACTAAGAAGACTGGATGAAGACCCGCGACCGTATCCTTGAATGTGCCCTGCAGTTGTTCAACCACAAGGGCGAGCCGAACGTGTCGACCATGGAGGTGGCCAATGAAATGGGGATCAGCCCAGGCAACCTCTATTACCACTTCCATGGCAAGGAGCCACTGGTACTCGGGCTGTTCGAGCGCTTTCAAAGCGAGCTGGCGCCGCTGCTCGACCCACCGGCGGATGCGCAACTGCAGGCCCAGGATTACTGGCTGTTCCTGCACCTGATCGTTGAGCGCATGGCCCATTACCGGTTCCTGTTCCAGGACCTGTCGAACCTGGCGGGCCGCCTGCCCAAGCTGGCCAAGGGCATTCGCAACCTGCTCACGGCGCTCAAGCGCACCCTGGCGTCATTGCTGGCACGGCTGAAGGCGGCGGGGCAGTTGGTCAGTGATACCCAGGCATTGGGGCAACTGGTGGAACAGATCACCCTGACCCTGCTGTTTTCCCTGGATTACCAACGCATTCTTAATCGCGAAGCCGAGGTGCGGGTGGTGATCTACCAGATCATGATGCTGGTGGCCCCGCATCTGTTATTACCGGCGCGGCAAGCCACCGAACGATTGGCGTTGCGTTATCTCGAACGTCCGGATTGATAGTTGCCAATAATGTAAACCTTATTTACCTCACACCATTAAAGTGCTGCGTAAACTTGAAAAGTTCACTGTCGGTCTTTATACCCAACTTTCGATAAGCCGATTGTTTTTGGGTACTGATCGTGCTCGTACTGCGTGAAAATTTTTCCGCAATTGAACTCACCGACATACCATCCAGAAAACAGCGCAACACTTCCCGTTCTTTGGGCGTCAGACACGCACTTAAGGGTAGCGGGCTGGAAACATCAAGTTTTGACTTTAAATTCTTTACATCACATGCCGATTGCGCACCCTGCAATACCGACAACATACACGATTGCAGGTAAATTCTGCCTTGCCCGGCCGTACGAATAGCCGTAATCAACTCACTTAACTTCTCATTCTTTCCCAACACCCCCCAACTGCCTGCCTTCAATGCCAGTGAAACAATCGCAGGGGTGTAGTGCGAACACACAACGATCGGTCGACATTGTTTGAAACGTCGATTCAACGCCTGGATCAGGCTGAGGCCGTCGATATCCGCGGCTCCCAGCACAAAGTCCATCACCACCACATCCGCCGGGTGCCTGGACAGCGTCTCAAGCAACTCCCTGCCGCTACCGAAGGAGCCGATCACTTCGATATCCGCCTCCTTGCTCAGGCCCAACTCAATACCCTGACGCACCATTTCATGGTTATCCAACAACATGACGGTGTAGCGGGTGGCATGTGAAGTAAGCATCAGGAAACCTGCATAAGTGAGTGCCGCACATTCCAATCAATCCGTAGTTGCCACGAGCACGGTATATCTCAGCCACACACGGGGATCAACACAGAAAAACATCAAACGACTCTTTCAGAGTATTCCTACAGGATCGCCTTACAAGAAAAACACAATACAATTACTTTTAAAAATCATTGATCGAATCGAGCTTTTTTTCGAACAATCACGAGCCAAAAATGGCTATTTATCTATAGGCAGCCTTGTCGTTTAGGAACACATTACGTCGCCCGCCGGATTTGGATTTCTCAACCGATAACAAGTGCAGCGCTTAACTTGCAGCGGGCAACGCCAACTCACGATAAGGAACACTATGAAAATCAACGCCCTCTCTGCCGTAGCGGCCGCTGTTGTACTGACCGCCGGTGTTTCACAACTGACCTACGCCGCACCCGACGGCACCATCAACTTCAGCGGCCAGGTCAACGACGTGACCTGCACCATTGAAGGCTCGCCGCCGGGGTCGGGCTCTGTGGTCAAGAACGTCAACCTGGGCGGCGTTTCTGCCGCGCGCCTGGCCAAGCCCGGCGATCGTGCCAACCTGACCGGTTTCACCATTCGTATTGGTGGGCCGGGCGAGGGCAGCTGCAGCAACGGCCGTACCGCGATGGTTGCGTTCGACCCCACCAGTGCGGCCATTGATGTGGCCACCGGCCGCTTGAACATCGACGGCTACGATGACCCGGACGACACCACCAACGCTAAGAACGTCCAGGTTGAAGTGACTAACCGCGATGGCTCGCCGATCAACGTCTACACCGAAAAATCCGAAGGCGTGGTGATCGCCGACAACCAGGCGGTCATCCCGCTGGCAGCGCAAATGTATGCCAGTGGAGCCTCCACCGAAGGTGCGGTGAAAACCCGTGTCGGTTTCATGGTCGAGTACACCGACTAAAGGGAGCGATGGCCCGCACTGGCGGACTCCGCCTGCAAAAGACCTGCACCTTGCGTGCAGGTCCCTCTCCCGGATTCGAAGAACACTTAAGACGATGAAGAGTATGGCCTGCCTCGCTTTCGCTACCCGCGCCCTTGGGTTGTTACTGCTGTACGCGCTGCCCGCCCAAGCCGGCGTGATCATCTACGGCACACGTGTGATCTACCCCGCTGAACAGCAGGAAGTGGTCGTGCGCCTGGAGAATAAAGGCGACCGCCCTGCCCTGGTCCAGACCTGGCTGGATACGGGCAACCTGGACTCGACACCGGCGACCGCGCAAACCCCGTTTACCCTGTCACCGCCGATCTTTCGCATCGAGCCGAATCAGCAACAGGCGGTGCGCCTGCGCCATACCGGCGAACCCTCGCCCACCGACCGCGAAAGCCTGTACTGGCTGAATGTGCTGGAAGTGCCCCCGCGCTCAGCCGATGCAGCCCAAAACAACCAGCTCGAATTAGCCTTTCGAACCCGCCTGCGTGTCTATCTACGCCCGCAAAACCTGCCCTACACGGTCAGCAGCGCGCCGGCGAAAGTGCAATGGAAACTGGTGGCCCACAACCAAGGGTTTGCCCTGCAAGCGACCAACCCCACGCCCTACCACATCTCCCTGACATCGGTTGATCTGGTCAGCAACGGCAAACGCTTCAGCAAGGCGCCGAACACGGCGGCCAACGACAGCCTGTTGATGCCGGCCGGCGACATCAAACGCTTTGCGTTGCCCCTGCTGCGCGATCGTCCGAACCGCACGGCCAAAGTCGAGTTCACCACCGTCAGCGACTTCGGTGCCCGCGTGCGCCATTCGGTTGACCTGCCCTTTTCGGACGCACGATGAGCCACTTCATGAACGCAACCTTGATTTCACATCTGCCCGCCAAGCTCATTGCATTGACGTTTGCGCTGTTCGCCACCGCCTCCGTACAGGCAAGCGTCGTCATCAGCGGCACCCGGATCATCTACCCGCAAAACGACAAGGAAGTGACTGTGCGCCTGGAAAGCAAGAATCAGGCGCCGGTGCTGATCCAGGCCTGGCTGGACGACGGCAACGAGCACTCCACGCCGGATCTGGGGGGAATCCCTTTTATCGCGACACCGCCGATATTTCGTATGGAACCAGGCAAACAACAGGTGGTGCGCCTGGCCTATACGGGCGATACCTTGCCGTCGACGCAAGAAAGCCTGTTCTGGTTCAACGTACTGGAAGTGCCTTCACAATCGGAAGGGGCCCAGACGCGCAACCAACTGCAGCTCGCCTTTCGCTCGCGGATCAAGCTGTTTTTCCGCCCACCCAACCTGCCGTATGCCGTCGAGGACGCGCCGGCAAAACTGCAATGGCGTCGCATCGTCACCGAGCAGGGCCAGGCGTTGGAAGTCTATAACCCCACGCCTTACCACGTGACCTTCGAGCAAATAGACGTGGTGGATGCCGGGCAGCGCCATACGCGCAAGGACGGCGGCGACAACATGGTGATGCCTGGCAGCCGCAACCGTTTTGAGCTGCCCAGCCTCAAATCGCCGCTCAGCCGCGCAATGACCGTGGAGTTCCAGACACTCGACGACTTCGGTCTCAAGGTTGTCCACAGCGCGAAGGTCTCGTCATGAACGTTCGGATGCGCGGCCACCCGCCCTAACGTTACGACACCCGACCGGTACACCACCACGCCGGCGGGCCGAGTCAATCACTGCCTTACACCCGTTCGATTGATGCCTCTCTATCGAGGCAGGGCCCCTCTTTGCCCGCATTCGGACAATACTTATTTGGAAACGGCTAAACATGAGTCCGAACACGCTCGCCAGCGCAAGAAACTGGTCCCTGATACGTGGTCGCCTGACGTTGACGACACGCTGCCTGTTGCTCCTGGGCGGTGCGCACGTCGCGGGTGCCCAGTCTGCCGAGAACGTCGAGTTCAACCCTGCCTTCTTTCCTGATGGCCCGGGCGGCCTGCAAGTCGATGTTTCAAAGTTCAGTCGCGGCAACATTGTGCTGCCCGGCAGTTACCGTGCCGAGGTGTACCTCAATGGCCAGTGGATCGGTCGCGAAAGCCTGGCTTTCATCGCGGTCGACGGCCAGGACTCCGCGCAACTGTGCCTGGAACGCGAGGCGTTGCTCAGGTTCGGCGTCGACCTGGACGCGGTCGAACGACGCGCCATCGAAGCCGACACCACCCCGGCATTACCTTTCGCCAGCTGCGCCGATATTGCCACCTATCTGCCAGGTGCCGGCAGCCAGTTCGATAACGGCGAGAACCGCCTGGACCTGCAGATTCCGCAGCTCTTCCTGACGCGCAAGGCGCGCGGCTACGTCGACCCACGCCACTGGGACGGCGGCGTCGATGCCGCCTTCGTGCGCTATAACGCCAATACCTTCAACACCCGCACCAGCGGTCGCTCGCTCAGCTCGCATTACCTGGGCCTCAATGCCGGGCTCAACCTGGGCGATTGGCACTGGCGCCACAACGGCAGCTACAGCCAAGCCGATACCACCGCGGGCTATCAAGGCAGTTCGACCTACGTGCAACGTGAATTGAGCGCACTCAAATCCCAGCTGATGGCGGGTGAGATCTACACCGGTGGCGAGCTGTTCGACAGTGTGCGCCTGCGCGGGGCCAGCCTGTTCAGAGATGACCGGATGTTGCCCGACTCCCAGACCGGGTTTGCACCCGTGGTGCGTGGTATCGCCGAGACCAACGCCCGAGTGACGGTGCGCCAACGCGGCGTGCTGCTGGATGAGGTGTCGGTGCCGCCAGGCCCGTTTGTGCTCGAAGACCTGTTTCCCACCGGGTACGGCGGCGACCTGAACGTCACCGTGACCGAGGCCGACGGGCGCCAGCGCGAGTTCATCGTGCCGTTCGCCGCCAACGCCAACCTGCTGCGCCCCGGCAACAGCCGCTACGCACTGAACGTCGGCCAGTTGGATGAAATCGGCCTGCGCCACCCACCCACACTGATGCAGGCGACGTATCAGCACGGACTCAGCAACCTGCTGACTGGCTACACCGGCGTCGTCGTGGGCCAGGACTACAACTCGCAGCTGCTGGGCGCGGCGTTCAACACGCCGTTGGGCGCGCTGTCGTTTGACCTGACCCAGTCGAACGCACGTTTGCCGGGCCACGGCTCCCGCGACGGGCAAAGCGTGCAGGTGCGCTACAGCAAGAACTTCACCGACACCGGCACCCACTTTGCCCTCGGTGCCTACCGTTACTCCACCGAAGGCTTCCTGAGCGTGGCCGACGCCGCGCGCGTTCGTGACCTGGCCATCGACGGGCGTAGCGTGGACAACGTGTCACGCCTGCGCGACCGCATGGACATCAGCCTCAACCAAAGCCTGGGCAACGGTTCGGCCTACCTCACGGGGTCCTCGCAAAACTACTGGAACCGCAAAAACGGCAACCTGACGTTCACCGCCGGGTACACCGCGGCCTGGAAAGGTATGCACTACACCGTCAGCGCGCAGCGTACCCATGATTTGCTCAGCGGCCGCGTCGACAAACAAATCGACCTGACCCTAAGCCTGCCCCTGGGCAGCGCACCGCGCTCACCAACCCTGACCACCACAGCCTTTCGCGGCAACCAGAGCAGCGGCGAACGTGTGAGCCTGGGCGGCACCCTGGGTGAGCGCAACGAGTTCAGCTACGGCGTGGATACCAGCCGCAATCAGGGCAGCGGTAACGCAACCAGTGCCGATGTGAAATACCAGGCCGGTTATGGTGTGCTGTCGGCCAGTTACGGCCAGAGCAACGCTTACCGCTCGACATCCTTCGGCATGACCGGCGGCCTCGTTGCCCACGCCGGTGGCGTGACCCTGGCCCCGGAACTGGGCGATACCCTCGGCATCGTCCAGGCGCCCGACGCTCAGGGCGCGCGGATCAATGGCAACCACAGCGCCCAAGTCGGCAAAAGCGGCTATGCCGTGGTGCCGCACCTGACCCCATACCGCCAGAACGTGGTCGAGCTGGACCCCAAAGACCTCTCTGTCGACGTGGAACTCAAGAGCGCAGCGCAAAACGTGGCCCCACGCGCCGGTTCGGTGGTGAAGCTGCAATTCGAGACCGTCAGTGGTCAGGCCTTGTTGATCACCGCTCTGCGCGAAGACGGTAGCCCGCTGCCGTTTGGGTCGGATGTGTTCGATGAAAACGGCGCCAGTGTCGGGATTGTCGGCCAGGGAGGCAAAGCGTTTGTGCGAGTGTCGCGCGAGCAGGGGCAATTGACGGTGAAGTGGGGCGCGCAGGCCGACGCTACGTGTCGCTTGAGTTATGACGTGGGCGAGCCGCAATCGACGGAGAGCGCCAAGCGGTTGCTTCAGTTGGATGTCGGGATGTGTACGAGCAACGCTGCCGATCCAGGGCAGGCGGTGCCGTCGCGCGCAAGACCCGATACGTCCAAATGAACGGTTTACACAACGAGGCCAGGCATCAGCGGCCGCAGTATTCAAATAAAAACACTGCTTGCGGAGTAACGAATGAAGCGATCCACCCTGTTCATGTTGACGCTGTTGGCGTTTGGCTTGTCAGTCGACGTTCAGGCGGCGTGCAGTCCAACGCCAAATTTATCCAACAGCGTCACATTTCCAACAACCATCGTCGTGCCTCCTTCCCTACCCGTGGGAGGCCTGATTGCGAGCCAGCAGTTTGGGGGAACATTTCCGATTTTCACCATAGGCTGCATTAGTGGGACCGTAATACCGATCTACGGCAGATATGGGAGCGAGTACGTCTTGCCGGGCGTGGGATATGTTCATAACACCAACGTTCCCGGTATCGCCATGCGGGTGAAGGCAAATGTGGTCGGTGGGTCACAAAGGGACGTGTCGCTAGCGACCAGGACTTTGACAGTCTATGACAAGCTTTACTATGACTTCACCGGGTTGCGGGCCGACTTTTACAAGACCGGCCCCGTCACGGACGGCATAGTGCCCAGCGGGTCTCTTCGTGATGAAAGCTGGAACCCAGGGCGCATCCAGATGCTGCTCGACAACTCAATCCGCTTCGTCAATCAGATCCCCACCTGCGACCTGGCCACCGGCGACGTCAACCGCACTATTACGCTGCCCACCGTCAAAGTCAGCGATCTGACCGACGTCATCTCTGCGGGCGCGTTCAACTTCGATCTGACCGCCAACTGCAACAATGCCTCCAGCGTCACCTTCCGTTTTACCGGCACACCCGCCCCGAACGATTCGTGGCGCTTCGCCAATACCGGTACGGCCGGCGGCACCGCCCTGTGGCTGTATTCACGTATTGGCGGGGTCAACCAGACCATCCGCGCCAACGGCACCGACAACGCTCGCACCGTCGCAGTCTCCAATAACCGCGCGGTGCTGCCGTTGGGTGCCGCGTATTTCAGAGTCGGTACGGTCAGCCAAGGCACGCTCGCCAGTACCGCCACCGTCAACATTACCTACAACTGAAACCCTGAGGACTCTTCGATGAACATTCGAACGCTACCCCTGTTACTGGCATTCCCTGCGGCACTCGCCGCCACTTACACCCAGGCCGCCACCACCGGCACCTTGAAGTTCACCGGTCAAGTGAATGCGGGCACCTGCAACCTGGCCGCCGGCGACGTGAACCGCACCATCACATTGCCGACCGTCAAGATTTCGGACTTCGATGCGAGCCCCGACGCGGGCGCGCTCAATTTCGAAGTCACCGCCGACTGCGAATCGGATCTTCGCAACGTGATTTTCCTGTTCGCCGGCACCGCCTCCACCGGCAACCCCGTGCTGTTTTCCAACACCGGGACGTCGGCCGGCACGGCCCTTTGGCTGGTACACCGCTCGTCTCCGGAGTATGCCATCCCCGCCAACGGCACTGCCGCCCAACGCAGCCGCACAATCGCGACCAGCAACAAAAAGGCCGTGATCCCTCTCAAAGCGGCTTACCACAAAACCGGCGCAGCGATCACCCAGGGCACCCTGGCCAGTGCTGTCACCGTTTCAATCACCTATAACTGAGGAAAGCCCGCTCAGTTGCGGACTAGAAGATGAAACACCTCATAAAACTCGCCTCGGCACTGACGGCGCTCTGCTTATCCATGACAGCTCAGGCGGCCTGTGACCAGTATCAGAACGCCACGCTCACCCTCACCCTGCCCAGCACGGTCATCGTGCCGGACAGCCTGGCGGTAAACAGCGAAATCATCGGTCGCTCGTTCAGCGGAACGGCTCCGGCGTTTTTCATGAACTGCACCACCGGGGCACAGAGGACGATTACCGGACGCTACCAGACAACCCAACCGGGCACGCTGATCTATCGCACCGAGGTTCCAGGTGTTGGTGTGCGCCTTCGTCTCACGGATGCCAGGGGGGTAACCAATTTTTTTGCAATGAGGAATCAGCAAGCACCCCTCTACGGAACAACCCCCAGTTTCATCGCAGCCGAGTTGAAGTTTTACAAAATCGGGCCGGTAACGGACGGCGTGGTACCGGCTGGAAGCATTCGAGTGGACGCCATCGACAGCCATAACCGCCCAGAGCGTTTCACCCTGCTGCTTGGTAACTCGGTACGCTTTGTGCGGCCCTCCGCCACCTGTGACCTGGCTGCCGGCGACGTCAACCGCACCATCACACTGCCAGCCATCCAAGCCAGCGCTCTGGCAAACGCGACCTCCGCAGGCGCGCACAACTTTGAACTGACCGCCAATTGCAGCGATGCATCCAACGTCACCTTCAGCTTCGCCGGCACACCGGCGGTGGGGGACGCCTGGCGCTTTGCCAATACCGGTACCGCCGACGGCATTGCCCTTTGGTTGTACTCACGCATCGGCGGGGTGAACCAGACCCTGCGGGCCAACGGCAGCGACAGCGCTCGCACGGTTGCGGTGTCCAATAATCGCGCGGTGTTGCCATTGGGCGCCGCGTACTTCAAGAACGGCACGGTACGCGCGGGCACACTGGCCAGTACCGCCACGGTCAATATCACTTACAACTAAAACCCGGAGGCCTAGTTGATGAGCATTCGAACGCAGCCGCTGTTACCGGCGATTACGGCCAGCTTTGCCATGAGCCTGCCGATCACCGCTCAGGCGCTATGCAGTGCCTATCCCAATGTCCAATATGGCGTCTCTTTTCCCGCCACGATTACCGTATCTAAATCCCTGCCCGTGGGTGGACTGATTACCAGCCAGGCCTTTAACGGTCCTTTTCCACACATCGTTTTCAGATGCAATACGGGCATGTATCAGGTCTGGACCGGACGATTTTCGTCCAGTATGTCTGCACCCGGCGGAGAGATTTTTCACACTAATGTGCCCGGCATCGGCATGAGGATCATACAAAGCGACAACTATGAGCCTGCCTACAGCGTGTCATTGCGAAATGGCAGTCGAAACTGGCCCTCAAACAGCACCTATACCCACTTGATTACAACGTTGCGGGCAGAGTTTTTCAAAACCGGCCCCGTCACCACCGGCACACTGCATGGCGGCAGTCTTCAAGACTCGATGCTGGATGGGAGCCGGGGGCGCATTCTGAAGCAGCTCAATAACTCGATACGCTTTGTCGACCCCGCAGCCACCTGCGACCTGGCAACCGGTGACGTCAACCGCACCATCACGCTGCCCACCATCCCAGCCAGCGCGCTCGCCAACACACCCTCCGCAGGCGCGCTCAACTTCGAGCTGACCGCTCATTGCCGCGATGCCTCCAACGTCAGCTTCCGTTTTTCCGGCACCCCTGCCACAGGCGACGTCTGGCGCTTCGCCAATACCGGCAGTGCCGGGGGCATAGCGTTGTGGCTGTATTCGCGAATTGGCGGGACGATCCAGACCCTGCGCGCCGACGGTACTGACAGTGCTCGCACCCTTGCGGTGTACAACGATCGCGCAGTGCTGCCGCTGGGAGCCGCGTACTTCAAGACCAACACAGTGCGCGCGGGCACGCTGGCCAGTACCGCTACGGTCAATATTACTTATAACTAAAACCCTGAGGTCCACTTGATGAACATTCGAACCCTACCGATCCTATTGCTGGCAATCACGGCGGCACTGGATGCTCCTAACACTCAGGCTGCCACAACCGGCAGTCTGAAATTTGTCGGCCAGATCAACGCGGGCACTTGCAACCTGGCCGCCGGAGACGTGAACCGCAGCATCACATTGCCGGCCGTCAAGGTGTCGGATTTCGATTCAACCCTGATCGCCGGCGCATTTGATTTCGAGATCTCAGCCGAGTGCGAATCGGATCTGCGCAACGTGATCTTTCAATTCACGGGCACACCTGACCCGATAAGCACCTGGCGCTTCGCCAATACCGGGACGGCCGAGGGCATAGCTCTATGGCTGTATTCACGCATTGGCGGTGTGGAGGAAACCATCCGTGCCAACGGCACCAACAACACACGTACGATCGCCGTTTCCAGCAGTCGCGCGATCTTGCCATTGGGCGCTGCCTACTTCAAAACCAAGGCGGTCGCCCAGGGCACACTTGCCAGCACGGCTACGGTTTCGATCACTTACAACTGAGCGCTCAGCTAGCGCGGCCCGAAAATACCGGACGCGAAAAAAAGCCCGACCTGTGCAGGTCGGGCGTTCTTTTAAATCCCGAAAAATCAGGACTGACTGGATGGCGTCGGGGTTGCCGGCGTTGCCGTCGAAGTAGCAGTGGCGGGCGTCGGCGCGGACACCGAGTTGGCGCTGGACGTGGTGGGAGCCGAGGTGGCAGGTTTGGCCACTGCGGCAGGCTTGGCGGCAGCCGGTTTTTTTGCTGCTACTGGCTTCTTCGCAGCGGCGGGTTTTGCAGCTGGTTTTGCAGCTGCTGGCTTAGCCGCAGGTTTGGCCGCTGCGTTTTAGTCGCAGGCTTGGCCGCAGGTTTAGCGCTCGCCTTGGCTGCCGGTTTAGCCGTTGGTTTGGCGGCTGCCTTGGCGGCCACGGGTTTGGCGGCTGCGGTTTTCAGGGCCGGTTTGGCAGCAGCTTTAGCCGGTGCCTTGGCAGCGGGCTTGGCGGCAGCCTTTGCCAGCGGCTTGGCGGCAGTTTTCGCGGCAGGTTTAGCCGCTGCGGTTTTAGCGACAGGCTTGGCTGCCGCGGTTTTCGCCGGAGCCACTTTGGCGCCGGTGAGTTTTTCGATTTGCTTGGTCAGGGTATCGACCTTGCTGTGCAGCGTTTTCAATTCAGCTTTGCTGGGCACGCCCAATCGCGAAATGGCACTGTTGAGGCGCTTGTCGAAAGTTTCTTCCAACTTGCCCCACGTGTCAGAAATGCTCGACTTGGCGGAACCGGCAGTGGCCTTGGCCGCTTCAACTTTTTTACCGACGGTGCTTTTGGTCAACTTCTCGGCCTTCTCGCCGTCCTTGACCAACGTCTCGAAGTATTTACCGCCGTCACTGCTCACCTTCGAATACACGCCTAAACCAGCCAGCCAGATCTTTCGGGAATATTTTTCAACTTCCCCGACCCACGAGCTGCTTTCTTTCTGAGTAGTCTTTTTAACAGCCATCCCGATGTCTCCTTAGTGTTTGCGCGCGACACGTTCGAGCAATGCCGTCAGCTCTTCGAGCTTAGCAGAGAGTGTCTCCACGTCATGTTTAGACGCAATGCCGATTCGATTCAAGGCACTTGCAACACGCGTGTCAAAAGCTTTTTCAACTTTATCCAGTTGAACTTCTACCAGACCTTTGACGTTGGAGACATTACTCTTTACTTGGTCAATCTGACTGTTGGCGGCATCCAGTTGTTCAGTGGCAACTTTTTTACCTTTGCTTTCAACATGTTGACCGCTCTTAACCAGCTCTCTGAAGTACTCGCCGCCCTCACTGCCGACCTTGGCATAGGCACCCAGACCGGCCAGCCAGATCTTGCGGGCATAGCGTTTAACGTCACTCAGGGCAGTGGTTTGAGCGTCGATTTTTTTCTTCAAAATAACGTTGGCCATGGTGCACCTCATGCAGGATAGGCTGGAGGAACGGCCCGCAGGAATTGAGGGCTTGGGCACAAAGTAGGGTTAAAAATTAGAATCGGCACCCTAACGACATTCGGTTCACGCCAATGCCTTGTCCAGTGCCTTCTCGATTTCAGACTTGATGGTGCCACTCATGGCCGACATCAACAGGCCCAGTTCCACATCGATACGCAGCGAATCATCGGCAACCGATACCGTGCCTTTAACCCCGGAGCGCTTGAGGTTCAAGGTATCGCCGGACCACGACGGTTCAAGGCCATATTGCTCCTTGAGTTTTTGCGCCAACTTGTCGGCCTTCGCCCGAGCGCCTTCTTTACCCAGGGAATGCGCACGCTCAACGGTAATACGGGCCATTGCAATGGCTCCTCTTTAAAGGGACGTGGAAACCTTCGATGCGGCAAAAGGTCTCGATAAGCACCTATCTTACCTGCAGCCTTGCCAAGACAAAGCAGGCCCTGGGGATTATCATGTCCCGCATTCTCTTTTGGTGACAGCGATATGACTGATCAGCGCAAAGGCAGCGATGCCGAACCCACCACTCACTTCGGTTTTAAAAACGTCCCGGAAAGCCAAAAGGCGGAAAAAGTCGCTGAGGTGTTCCACTCCGTAGCGGCCAAGTACGACCTGATGAACGACGTGCTCTCCGGCGGCATGCACCGCCTGTGGAAGCGCTTCACCATCGAGTTGTCGGGCGTACGCACCGGCAACCGCGTGCTCGACATCGCCGGTGGCACGGGCGATCTGGCGGCCAAGTTCTCCAAGCTCGTCGGCCCCACCGGCCAGGTGGTGCTGGCGGACATCAACGGTTCGATGCTCAAGGTCGGCCGCGACCGCCTGCTCGACAAAGGCGTGGCCGGCAATATCGAATTCGTGCAGGCCGACGCGGAAAAGCTGCCGTTCCCCGACAACCATTTCGACTGCGTGACCATCGCCTTCGGCCTGCGCAACGTCACCCACAAGGAAGACGCGATCCGCTCGATGCTGCGCGTGCTCAAGCCAGGTGGCCGCCTGTTGGTGCTGGAGTTCTCCAAGCCGACCAACGCGCTGATGTCCAAGGTCTACGACACCTACTCCTTCGCGTTCATGCCGTTGATGGGCAAGCTGATCACCAACGATGCCGAGAGCTACCGCTACCTGGCCGAATCGATCCGCATGCACCCCGACCAGGAAACCCTGAAGTCGATGATGGTGGAGGCCGGTTTCGACCGCGTGACCTACCACAATATGACCTCCGGCATCGTCGCCCTGCACCGCGGCATCAAGCCCTGATGCTGCTGCAAGGCCTGCTCGCCAGCGTCGAACACGGCCTCAACCGTGTGCTGCGCCTGGACAGTACCGCCCTGGCGCGGCTTGCGCACCTGAACGGCAAGATCATTGCCGTCGACTGCACCAGCCCCGCCTTGCAGCTGTTCATCCTGCCCAGCGATGAAGGCCTGCTGCTCGCCAGCCATTGGGCCGCCGACGCCGACTGCACCCTGCGCGCGCCGGCATCGAGCCTGTTGCACCTGGCCCTGAGCCGCAACAAGACCGCCATCCTGCATAGCGCCGAAGTGGAACTGGAAGGCGACAGCGCGGTGCTGATGGACCTGGCCGCCGTGCTGCAGGACCTGGAGCTGGATTGGGAATACGAGCTGTCACGCTGGATCGGCCCCGTCGCCACCCAGTTGATCAGCGGGCACCTGCGCAGCCGCTCGCGCTGGTACCAGCAAGGGTTTGTCAGCCTCAACCAGAACCTCGCCGAATACCTGAGCGAAGAATCGCGCACCCTGGTCGGGCAGCGGGAAGCGCAAGCGCGCTTTCGTGAACTCGACAAGGCCAAAATCGACCTGGAACGCCTTGAGGCGCGCTTCGAGCGCCTGAGCCGTTCCCTTGATCCAAGCGATAACGCATGAAGCTGCTCGCCGTCCGCCGTTTGTTTCGTATCCAGCGCGTCGTAATCCGCTACCGTCTAGATGACCTGCTGTTCGCCCTGCCCCTGCCGTGGTTCCTGCTGGCGGTACGCTACGCGCTGCCGTGGCGCTGGTTCCCGCGTAAACAGCTGGAGCTGAGCCGTGGCGCGCGCCTGCGCCTGGCGTTGCAGGACCTGGGGCCGATTTTTATCAAGTTCGGCCAGATCCTCTCGACGCGCCGCGACCTGCTCCCGGAAGACATCGCCGACGAACTGATGCTGTTGCAGGACCGCGTGCCGCCGTTCGATTCCAAGCAGTCGATGGCGTTGATCGAAGCACAGTTGGGCAAGCCGATCAGCGAAGTGTTCAGCCGCTTCGACGTCGAGCCGCTGGCCTCGGCCTCGGTGGCGCAAGTGCATGCCGGGCAGCTCAAGAGCGGCGAAGAAGTGGTGGTGAAAGTGATTCGCCCGGGCCTCAAGCCGATTATCGGCCAGGACCTGGCGTGGCTGTTCATCCTCGCCCGCGCCGCCGAGCGTTTCAGCGCCGATGCGCGCCTGCTGCACCCGGTGGACGTGGTCGCCGACTACGAAAAAACCATCTACGACGAACTCGACCTGCTGCGTGAAGCGGCCAACGCCAGCCAGCTCAAGCGCAACTTCGAAGGCTCGCCGCTGCTGTACGTGCCACAGGTGTATTGGGACTGGTGCCGCCCCAAGGTACTGGTGATGGAGCGCATCTACGGTGTGCAAGTCACCGACCTCGCAACCCTGGCCGACCAGCGCACTGACATGAAGATGCTCGCCGAGCGCGGCGTGGAGATCTTCTTCACCCAGGTGTTCCGCGACAGTTTCTTCCACGCCGACATGCACCCGGGCAACATCTTCGTGAGCACCGTCAACCCGTGGAGCCCGCAGTACATCGCGATCGACTGCGGCATCGTCGGCAGCCTCACCCCCGAAGACCAGGACTACCTGGCACGCAACCTGTTCGCCTTCTTCAAGCGTGACTACCGCCGTGTGGCGCAACTGCACATCGACTCGGGCTGGGTACCGGCGGAAACCAAGCTCAACGAATTCGAAGCGGCGATACGCACCGTGTGCGAGCCGATCTTTGAAAAGCCGTTAAAAGATATCTCATTTGGCCAGGTGCTGATGCGCCTGTTCCAGACCGCGCGGCGCTTCAATATGGAAGTGCAGCCGCAGCTTGTGCTGTTGCAGAAGACCCTGCTCAACATCGAAGGCCTGGGACGTCAGTTGTACCCGGACCTCGACCTGTGGAACACCGCGCAGCCGTTCCTGGAGCGCTGGATGCGCGAGCGCATGAGCCCCAAGACCGTGCTGGGCAACCTGCACAGCCAGATGGAACAACTGCCGCACCTGGCCAACATGACCCGCGACCTGCTTGAACGTATGTCCCAGCCCCACGCCAAGGACCCCGAGCCGCCGTGGCGCAAGCGCAAGGACGACTGGTTCCTGCGCCTGCTCGGCGCCGCGCACCTGGTGGGCGGCGTGATGCTGGCGATTGGCGGGCCGTTGAACCAGTTGGGTCACTGGCCGGCTGGCATCATGGTCGCCGTGGGTGTTTATCTGATCGTGCGTCGATAACCCATCCGGTTATACACTGTCGCAAATTGCCGGAGCCGAACATGAAAGACTGGCTGGACGAAATCAAATGGGACAGTGACGGCCTGGTGCCGGCCATTGCCCAGGACCACAAGACCGGGCGCGTGCTGATGATGGCCTGGATGAACCGCGAGGCCCTGAGCCTCACTGCCGCTGAGCAGCGCGCCATTTACTGGTCACGTTCGCGTGGCAAACTGTGGCGCAAGGGCGAAGAGTCCGGGCATGTGCAGACCCTGCATGAGATACGCCTGGACTGCGACGCCGACGTGGTGATCCTGATGGTCGAACAGATCGGCGGCATCGCTTGCCACACCGGTCGTCACAGCTGCTTCTATCGCGTGTTCGAGAACGGCGAATGGAAGATCGTGGAGCCGGTGCTCAAAGACCCGCACGCCATTTATTCGGCAGGACACTGACCATGAGCGATACCCTGAACCGCGTGGCCCAGGTGCTGGAAGAGCGCAAAGGCGCGGATGCCGACAGCTCCTACGTCGCCAGCCTCTACCACAAGGGCCTGAACAAGATTCTGGAAAAGCTTGGCGAAGAATCCATCGAGACCATCATCGCCGCCAAGGACGCGCAAATCAGCGGCGACTGCAGCGATGTGATCTACGAAACCGCCGACCTGTGGTTCCACAGCCTGGTCATGCTCGCCCAACTGGGGCAGCATCCCCAGGCCGTACTGGATGAACTGGACCGTCGCTTCGGCTTGTCCGGGCACGCTGAAAAGGCCTCGCGCCCGTCCGCTTGAATAACTTTTATCGAGGATTTGCAGCATGGGCATTTTTGACTGGAAACACTGGATCGTCATTCTGGTAGTGGTGGTACTGGTGTTCGGCACCAAGAAACTCAAGAACCTGGGCACCGATGTGGGTGAGTCGATCAAGGGCTTTCGTAAAGCCATGAACGACGACGAAAAACCCGCCGACCCAGCAGCGAACCCAGTACCGCCGGCCCAGCCTGTGCACCCTCAGGCCACCCAGCCGATCACCGAGCGTCGTACCTTCGACGTGCAGGCTGAGAAAGTCGAAGAGCCGACCCGCAAAGACTCGTGAGCACTGACTAATGTTTGGTATCAGCTTCTCTGAACTGCTGCTCGTCGGCCTCGTGGCCCTGCTGGTACTGGGGCCGGAACGCCTGCCCGGTGCCGCGCGTACCGCCGGTCTGTGGATCGGGCGCCTGAAACGCAGTTTCAATGCGATCAAACAGGAAGTTGAACGGGAAATCGGCGCAGACGAGATCCGCCGGCAACTGCACAACGAACATATCCTGTCGTTGGAGCAGGAGGCTCGCAAGATTCTATCGCCCGTGCAGGAGCCTGAAAAACCGCTGGAGCCCGTGGCCCAAAACAGCATCGCACCGGCTGCCGAAGCCCCGCCTGCCGTTGGCACCCCGACCGAGCCTGCGCCGACGCCCGTTGCGTCGCCCGCGCCCCATGACCCTACATTGCCGCCGCGAGCCCCATGAGCGCTGATAAACCGGAAAACGACCAGCACATGCCGCTGGTCTCGCACCTCACCGAGCTGCGTACCCGCCTGCTGCGTTGCGTAGCGGCCATCTTCATCATCTTTGCCGGGCTGTTCGCCTTTACCCAGCAGATCTACACCTTCGTCTCCACGCCGCTGCGCCAGTATTTGCCGGCCGGCGCGACGATGATCGCCACCGACGTATCGTCGCCGTTCCTCACGCCGTTGAAGCTGACGATGATGGTCTCGCTGTTCCTGGCGATCCCGGTGATCCTGCATCAGATCTGGGGCTTTATCGCTCCGGGCCTGTACAAGCACGAGAAGCGCATTGCGGTGCCGTTGCTGGTGTCGAGCATCCTGCTGTTCTACACCGGCATGGCGTTCGCCTACTTCCTGGTGTTCCCGCTGATCTTCAAGTTCTTCGCCGCCGCCACCCCGGCCGGCGTGGAGATGATGACCGACATCACCAGCTACCTCGACTTCGTGATGACGCTGTTCTTCGCCTTTGGCGTGGCCTTCGAGATCCCGGTGGCCGTGGTGTTGCTGGTGTGGATCGGCGTGGTCAACGTTGCGTACCTGAAGAAAATCCGCCCGTATGTGATCATCGGCTGCTTCGTGGTCGGCATGATCCTCACGCCGCCGGACATCTTCTCCCAAACTCTGCTGGCCGTGCCGATGTGGATGCTGTTCGAGATCGGCATCCTGTTCAGCAGCCTGATCAGCAAGCGCGGCGAACACCCGGATGACCAACCCGCCGACGACGACCAGCCGCCAGCGACCCAGCCGTGAACCTGCTGCTGCTCGAGGAGGCCGACTTTATCGCGGCCGACCGCGTGGTGCTGCGTGATCGGCGCCTGGTGCATATGCAGGAAGTCCACCGCGCCAGCGTGGGCGACAGCCTGCGCGTCGGCCACATTGGCGGCTTGATGGGCAACGCACACTTGCTGCGCCTGGAAGCCGGCGAAGCCGAGCTGCAAGTGAGCTTCGACCAACCGCCACCGGCCAAACTGCCACTGACCCTGCTGCTGGCCCTGCCGCGTCCGAAAATGCTGCGTCGGGTGCTGCAAACCGTGGCGGCCATGGGCGTGCCGAAGGTGGTACTGGTCAACAGCTACCGGGTCGAAAAAAGCTTCTGGCAAACCCCATTCCTGGAACCCGAAGCGGTTCGCGAGCAACTGATCCTTGGCCTGGAACAGGCACGGGACACGGTGCTGCCCGAGATCATCATCGAGAAGCGCTTCAAACCGTTCGTCGAAGACCGCCTGCCGGCGATGACCCAAGGCACCCTGGGCCTGATCGGTCACCCCGGCGATTACCCGCCCTGCCCTCGCGGCCTGGATGAACCGGTCACGCTGGCTATTGGCCCCGAAGGTGGCTGGATTCCCTACGAAGTCGACCTGCTGACCAAGGCCGGTCTGCAGCCGGTGCAGCTCGGCGCACGCATCCTGCGGGTTGAAACCGCCGTCACCGCCCTGCTCGCCCGACTGTTCTAAACGCCGCGGTCTCCTGTGGGAGGGGCGGTG
>NZ_JAFHKI010000119.1 GCF_016937615.1 Pseudomonas lactucae
TGAAAAAAGCCGTAGCGCGAGGCCTGGTTCTGGATCAGCCGCTTGGCCTCTTCGTAGTGGCCGTGGTTGAGCACGGCACCGGAACATCGATCAATGGTGGTGACCGCCTTCGCCGTGGACGTGGCCGTGAGCCACTTCTTCCTGGGAGGCATCGCGGATGGCCACGATCTTCACTTGGAAGTTCAGGCGCTGACCCGCCAGCGGGTGGTTGCCGTCGACCGTCACGTCGTCGCCGTCCAGATCACGGATGGTGACGATCTGCATTTGGCCGTCCGGCGCCGAAGCGTGGAACTGCATGCCCACTTCCAGTTCGTCGACGCCTTCGAACATGCTGCGGCTCAGAGTACTGACCAGTTCGGCGGAGTATTCGCCGTAGGCATCTTCAGGTTCTACGGCAACGGTCAGTTCATCACCGACTGCTTTGCCTTCCAGCGCCTTTTCCAGGCCTGGGATGATGTTACCTGCGCCTTGCAGGTAGACCAGCGGCGCGCCGCCGGCTGAGCTGTCGATGACCTCACCAGCGTCGTTGGTCAGGGTATAGTCGATGGAGACAGCCTTGTTAGCGGCGATCGTCATGGGGCGAGACCTTTTGCATAAGAATGAAGAACGGACAAGTCTAAACAAGGATTTGCCCGAAAGCGAACAGAACCCGGACAAACGGGACCGACCAACGGTCTCGACGCTCAGCGGCTTCCATCAGGACGACGACCTTCATTGGGTAGCCGAGCTGTCCTGCGGCCACACCCAGCACCTGCGCCACCAGCCGCCCTGGCAATCACGCGCCTGGGTGCTCGACCCCGCGCAGCGCCTGGAAAAAATAGGCCAACCCTTTGCCTGTGGCTGGTGTGCGCAGGGGCCGAATAACGATAACCTTGGCGCTTGATTCCCGGTAGGCACTCAGCCATAGAGCGCCACCGAAGCCATGCACCTCAAGAGAATTCGCATGCAGACTTTTTTTATCGCGCCCACCGATTTTGGTGTGGGCCTGACCTCCATCAGCCTTGGGCTGGTGCGCACCCTTGAGCGGGCCGGGCTGAAAGTCGGCTTTTTCAAGCCGATTGCCCAGCCGCACCCCGGCGACACCGGCCCCGAACGCTCCACCGAACTGGTGGCACGCACCCACGGCCTCAAACCGCCGCAGCCCTTGGGCCTGGCCCATGTCGAGCGGATGCTCGGCGACGGCCAGCTCGACGAATTGCTCGAAGAAATCATCACGCTGTATCAGCAGGCCGCGGTGGGCAAGGATGTGCTGATCGTCGAAGGCATGGTGCCGACGCGCAGCGCCAGCTATGCGGCACGGGTCAACCTGCACCTGGCCAAGAGCCTGGACGCCGAGGTGATCCTGGTCTCGGCGCCGGAAAACGAAGTGCTCACCGAACTCTCCGGCCGCGTGGAATTGCAGGCGCAACTGTTCGGCGGCCCTAAAGACCCGAAAGTCCTCGGCGTAATCCTTAACAAGGTGCGCACCGAAGAGAGCATGGAAGTCTTCTCGGCGCGCCTTAAAGAACATTCGCCGCTGTTGCGCAGCGGGGATTTCCGCCTGCTCGGCTGTATTCCTTATCAACCGGAACTCAATGCGCCACGCACCCGCGACGTGGCCGACCTGATGAGCGCGCAGATCCTTAACGCCGGCGACTATGAAACCCGGCGCATGACCAAAATCATCATCTGCGCGCGCACCATGCGCAACACTGTGGAGCTGCTCAAGCCCGGCGTGCTGGTGGTAACTCCCGGCGACCGCGACGACATCATCCTCGCCGTCAGCCTGGCCGCGATCAACGGCGTGCCCCTGGCCGGCCTGCTGCTGACCAGCGACACCCTGCCCGACCCACGCATCATGGAGCTGTGCCGCGGCGCGTTCCAGGCCGGGTTGCCGGTACTGTCGGTGAGCACCGGCTCCTACGAAACCGCCAACTTGCTCAACAACCTGAACAAGGAAATCCCGATCGACGACCGCGAGCGGGCCGAGATCATCACCGATTTCGTCGCCAGCCACCTCGACGCGCGCTGGCTGCACCAGCGGTGCGGCACGCCACGGGAAATGCGCCTGTCGCCGGCGGTGTTCCGCTATCAGTTGATCCAGCGCGCCCAGGCCGCCAACAAACGCATCGTACTGCCTGAAGGCAGCGAACCGCTGACCGTACAGGCGGCCGCCATCTGCCAGGCCCGGGGCATTGCCCGTTGTGTGCTGCTGGCCAAACCCGAGGATGTGCAAGCAGTGGCCCGCGCTCAGGGCATCGAGTTGCCTGAAGGCCTGGAAATCCTCGACCCGGACCTGATCCGCCAGCGCTATGTCGAACCGATGGTGGCGCTGCGCAAGAGCAAGAGCCTCAACGCGCCGATGGCCGAGCAGCAACTGGAAGATACCGTGGTGATCGCCACCATGATGCTCGCACTGGATGAAGTCGACGGGCTGGTGTCCGGGGTTATCCACTCCACCGCCAATACCATCCGCCCGGCCCTGCAACTGATTAAAACGGCGCCGGGCTGCACGCTGGTGTCGTCGGTGTTCTTCATGCTGTTCCCCGAGCAGGTGCTGGTGTATGGCGACTGCGTGATGAACCCGCACCCAAGCGCCGCGGAGCTTGCGGAAATCGCCCTGCAAAGCGCCGATTCGGCGTCGGCGTTCGGCATCACCCCGCGCGTGGCGATGATCAGCTATTCCAGCGGCGATTCGGCCAGTGGCGAGGAAGTGGAGAAAGTCCGCGAAGCCACCCTACTCGCCCATGAACAGCAAAGTTCGCTGTTGATCGACGGCCCGCTGCAATACGACGCCGCCGCCAACGAACATGTGGCGCGGCAACTGGCCCCCAACAGCCTGGTCGCCGGCAAGGCCACGGTGTTCGTGTTCCCCGACCTGAACACCGGCAACACCACCCACAAAGCCGTGCAACGCAGCGCCGATTGCGTGAGCCTGGGGCCGATGCTCCAGGGGCTGCGCAAACCGGTCAACGACCTGCCGCGCGGCGCCCAAGTGGACGACATCGTGTACACCATCGCCCTGACCGCGATCCAAGCCGCCAACCGACCTATGGATATCTAAATGCTGGATTTTCTACCTGCCGTCGTGCGCGGGGTAATCGCATCGCTGTTGTTGGCGCTGAACACGATCCTGCTGTGTTCGTTCCTGTTTATCGTCGCGCTGTTCAAGGCGCTACCGTTTGCCAAACGCTTCAGCGAATGGCTGATGAATCACACTCACGAAGCCTGGGTGACCAACAACAAAGGCTGGATGAACCTGGTGCAACGCACTCGCTGGCACCTCAAAGGCCTTGAGGGCCTGGACTATCAGCACTCATACCTGGTGACCAGCAACCACCAGAGCTGGGTCGACATCATGGTGCTGCAATACGTGCTCAACCGCCGTATTCGCCCGCTGAAGTTCTTTCTCAAGCAGGAGCTGATCTGGGTCCCGGTGATTGGCCTGGCCTGGTGGGCGCTGGGCTTTCCGTTCATGAAGCGTTACACCAAGGCCTATCTGGAGAAACACCCGGAGAAGAAGGGCAAGGACCTGGAAACCACCCGCAAGACCTGCGCGAAATTTCGCGACAACCCGGTGGGCATTTTCAACTTTGCCGAAGGCACGCGGTTTACGCCGGGTAAGCACGCCCAACAGAACTCGCCGTTTCGTTACCTGCTCAAGCCCAAGGCCGGCGGTATCGCGTTTGTGCTGGATGCCATGGGGGAGCAGCTCAAATCACTGGTGAACGTGACCATTCACTACCCCGGCGGACGTCCAGGGTATTGGGATTTGCTCTGCGGTAAGGTGAAGGACGTGGTGGTGCAGTTTGAAGAGGTACAGATTCCGGCCGAGTTTATCGGCAAGAATTATGAGCAGGACGGGGAGTATCGGTTAGCGTTCCAGGGCTGGATCAACCGGTTATGGGAAGACAAGGATGCGTTGCTGGAAAAGCTGCATAAAGACTTCCCAGGCAAACGATGATCAACCTGTGGGAGGGGGCTTGCCCCCGATGACGGAGCATCAGTTGATGCAGTTGTAGCTGACCCACGCTATCGGGGG
>NZ_JAFHKI010000012.1 GCF_016937615.1 Pseudomonas lactucae
CCCGATATAGGTGTGACAGTCAGTACATGTATAGACTGATCCACCGCATCGGGGGCAAGCCCCCTCCCACATTTGATCTCCATGGGCCGCAAGTACGAGGCTACTCAGCAAAACTTCGATCAAAGAAATAGATCTCTCCGGGCCTCAGGTTCTCCACCGTGGCCTGCGGCCTGCCGCCTTCACCCTGTTTTTTGCGCCCCGTCTCACGCAAATATCCCGCCTCGGTCAGCTTCAGCAACCGCTGGCGAATACTGGTCTTCAGCACAGGCCGCGCCAGCACCAGGGAGAAGATCGCGGTCGCCTCCGGCGCACTGAATTCATCCCCCAGGAACATCAGCGGCAAGCTGCTGTACAGCGACTTGGACAACAGCCGCTCCTGCACAGCCGCCACGATCAGGTTGTGGTCGAACGGCAACTTGAGACTGCCGTCCGCCACCGCGTTCAGTGAAAACCAGGCCTGATGCTCGCCCAGTGTCACCTCATCCGCCACGATCGCCAGGTAGAACGTGGACGACGACCAGCAGCGCGGGTCGCGAAACGCGTCGCCCACCGTGCCCACCTGCTCGCTCCAGGCCAGGGTCAGGCCGACTTTGTCACTGGCGCGCAACCGTTCCACGGCATCCTTGAGGCTCAGATCTTGCACGCCGCCATTGACCACCACGCCGGGCAGCGCCCAATGCCCAGCGAAGGGCTCGGCGTCGCGTTTGTTCAGCAGCAGTTTGAGTTCGCCCGAGGCGCGGCAGTAAAACACTACGCACAGGTCGACGGTGTGGAGGTAGGCGCTAAGTGGCATGGGAAGTCCTTCCGAACGGCAATGGGCACAGTCTAACGGATCGAACAGCGATGTCATGTACTTGCTCCAGCATAGGTAAATAAATGTTTCTTGCATTGAAAGTACATGACGTGTACTTTTGTCTCAGGCCATAGGAGAACCATCATGACCCTCGCGAAAACCGCCCTTGCTTCATTCGACGTCGATGCCCAGAAGAGCTTCACGCCGCTGTGCCCCGATGAGTTGCCTGTGGCCGGTGGTGACCAGATCGGCGCCGAACTCAACTACATGGCCAGCCTTGCCGGGCACCGCGTCGGCAGCAAAGACGCGCACACGCCCCAGGCGCCCTGGGTAGTCAAGCAACCCGCCGACATGCTGCAACCCACCGGGCTGGTACACGCCGATCTCACCTGGGTCAGCCACTGCGTACCGGGGACCGAAGGCTTCACCTTGCTCGACGAACTGCCCACGCCGTATGACTACGATTACTTCGTCTGGAAGGGCGTCGAACCCGACCTGCACCCCTACGGCGCCTGCTACCACGACCTGCACGACAAGCTGTCCACCGGCGTGATCGAGTACCTCAAGGCTCAAGGCGTGGTCCGCGTGATTGTCGGTGGCCTGGCCCTGGACTACTGCGTCAAGACCACCGCCTTGCAATTGCTCAAGGCCGGCCTGGAAGTGGTCCTGCACTTGCCGGCCTGCCGCGGTATCAGCGAGGAGGGCGGTGTACAGGCTGTCAATGAGTTGCTCAAGGCAGGTGCTGTCATCAGCAGCACCCGCGAAGAACTGGCCGCGATGGCCGCGCGTTGAGGAGAAACACCATGGAAAGTGCCTACGACTACGAATCCCCGGTGATCCAGGGCTTGCTCGATACCGACTACTACACCTTCACCATGATGCAGGCCGTGCTGCACCAGCACCCCAATGTGGATGTGGAATACAATTTCATCGTCCGCTCCAGGGAAAAACTCGGCCATCTGATCCCGCAATTGCGCGACGAGTTGGAAAAACTCGCCAGCCTGCAGATGCGTGAAGGCGAGCTGCGCTTTCTGTTCAACCCGCGCTTTCGCGAATACCTCACCCCGGACTACGAGCGCTTCCTTGGCCTGTTCCGTTTCGACCTGCGCTACATCCACGTCAGTGAAATTGACGGCCAACTGAACATCCGTGTGATCGGCCCGATGTTGCACTGCATCATGTTCGAACAGCCGGTATTGGCGCTGGTGAGCGAGTTGCGTAACCGCGACAAATACCCCGACGTCACCCTGGAAGACGTCACCCGCAAGCTCTACCAGAAGTTCGACTGGCTGGAGAAAAACCTCAGCCGCGAGGAACTCGCCGACCTGCGTGTCTCGGACTTTTCCACCCGCCGTCGCCTGTCATTCAAGGCCCAGCGCGAAGTGGTGGACATCATGCGCCGCGACTTCCCCGGCCAGTTCGTCGGTACCAGCAACGCGCACCTGGCCTACGAATTCGACTTGCCGCTGATCGGCACCATGGCTCACCAGTGGATGATGGTGCACCAGCAATTGGGCCGGTTGCGCGAAAGCCAGAACGCCGGCCTGGAAAACTGGGTGCGTGAATACCGGGGCCGCCTGGGTGTGGCCTTGACCGACACCATCAGCACCGATTTTTTCCTCAAGGACTTTGACCTGTACTTCGCCAAGCTATACGACGGTCTGCGCCAGGACTCCGGCGACCCCATCGCCTGGGCCGACAAAGTGCTGGCCAAATACAAGGAACTCGGTATCGACCCGATGACCAAAGACCTTATGTTCTCGGACGGGCTGAACTTCGAGAAATGCCTGCCGATCCTGCGCCATGTGCGTGGCAAGGCCAAGTTCGGCTTCGGCATGGGCACCAGTCTTGCGTGCGATGTGGAGGGAGTGCAACCCCTGAGCATCGTAATGAAACTGGTGCGGGTCCACGGCGAGCCGGTGGTGAAATTCTCGGATGATCCGATCAAGAACGTCTGCGAAGACGCCTCGTTTTTGCAGTATGCAGCCCAGGTATTCAACATCGGCAACGTGGAGGTGTGACATGCAAGACCGTATCGCGCAGGAACTGAATATCGACCGCACCCTGGTGAAGGGCGGTGAAGCCAAGGAAATCCAACGGCGCATCGATTTCATCAAGACCACGTTGCGTCAGGCCGGCTGCACGGCCCTGGTGCTCGGCATCAGCGGCGGTGTGGACTCCCTCACGGCTGGCCGCCTGTGCCAATTGGCGGTGGAGCAACTGCGCAGCGAAGACTACGCCGCGCGTTTTATCGCCATGCGCCTGCCCTACAAAACCCAGGCTGATGAAAGCGACGCCCAGGCTTCCCTCGATTACATCGTCCCGGACCACATCGACACCCTTAATATCGCCGCCAGCGTAGACGGCCTGATGGCCAGCCTGTCGGCCGCCGAAGCCAGCGCTGCCCAGCTGGATTTCATCAAAGGCAACGTCAAGGCACGCACGCGGATGATCGCGCAGTACGCCGTGGCCAACCTGCACAACGGGTTGGTGGTCGGCACCGACCACGGCGCCGAAGCGCTGATGGGCTTCTTCACCAAATACGGCGACGGCGCCTGCGACCTGGCGCCGCTGTCGGGCCTGACCAAGACCCAGGTACGCCTGCTGGCCAGCGCCCTCGGCGCCCCGGCGACCCTGGTGCGCAAACACCCCACCGCCGACCTCGAAGAACTGGCGCCTGGCAAGCTGGATGAGCATGCCTATGGCTGTTCGTACGACGAGATTGATGCGTACCTGATGGGCGAGCCGGTGAGTGAGCGGGTGAGGACGATTGTCGAGGAGGCGTACCGCAAGACAGCGCACAAGCGCGCACTGCCTGTCGTGCCTACAGCTTGATATTTTCGCGAATGTTCCAGCCGAACCTGATGGGCCCGCCATCTTTTGCGCCATCGGCTTTTTGCGGCTGGTAACTGACTTCAACCTTGGCGAAGTTAAGACTGACTTCCTCCGTGAGTACGTCATTGGTTGCCGCTGCACGCGTGTCGTAAGTGGCAACCATGACTTCCTTCAACGTGATCACCAGGTACTCCACACTGCTGTCACCTCCCGCCTTGCGCACCACGATACGTGCCTCGGGGTAATGCTTGCCGGTTGCGCAGGCCATCATCAGGTTTGGCGTGGATTTATCCAGTGTCTTCTCAATCGCGATATTCGCCATATTGACCTTGCCCGCGCCGCCGCCCGTGCCGCTGTGCATGGAGCCGGATTGAGACAGGCTCCAACCCCAGCGGGTGATATCGATTTCATCACGATGCGCCTGGTCCCTGGACTCGCCCTTGATATCTCCCAGCTTCAAAAACATATCAATCGCCATGTTCGCTCCTTGTCTGATCGTTCGTCGGTAGTGACGCGGGGCGTACTTTTCTCATTTGAACGATTGACCACAAGACGCTGAAGCCAGAATGGGAAGTGCCTGTCTTGAAAAAGGAAGCTTTCCTACATTCTTGCCGGATATTGATTCTTTACGCTCTGCGCTCTTGTGAGTTCAGGAGTAAAAGTATGAGGACCAGCGTATTAAAGGACGGTTTCCCCAAGGCCCACCTCACCACCCGTGAGCGGGTGGAGAGCAGCATTGATCTGCGTCGACTGTTTGCTGTGATCGACGCTGATCCTGCGATTGCCGGGGCAGGGGTGGTTTACCTCGACGCCCAGTTGTGGCCGGTGACGTTGCGCGAGTTTCAGCCGATTTGCAGTGTGTTACCCAAACGCGTGATTTTGCGGGAAATGCCGAGGTCGATGGCGCGGTTGGATTTTGTGCGGCAGTTGGAGCATGAACCGAGGGAGTCGCAGCTTGTGTTCGAGGCGATCAATATGTCCTTGTCGTGCGGGGCTGCAGTGTTAGGTTGGATTGTTGTGCTGAGTGGCTCGGTGGCGATTCCGTTTACAGCGGGAGTCAGCAGTTTTGTCGTTGCAGCGGGCGTCTCAGCGGCAATTGCCAGTTCTGCCCAATGTGCGATCGGGGCGGTTAGGACCTTCAACGAACAATACCGTCCAGCCGAAAACGATCATATGGATGATTCCGACTGGTACAACACTGTTTCTCCGATACTCGATGGCGTTTCGCTTATAGGGATTGGCACGGGTACGTCGACCACCGTGCGACTTCTGAAAGCGAGCAAGAAATCATTAGGTAAAAGTTGGTATGAGCTCTTGAAAGGTCTGACACGCCAAGAGCACAAAAAACTGACCAATGAACTGTTGACCCTGAGAGATCCTGGCTTGACCACCAAGATACTCAAGTTAAAGCGGCGCGCGGGGCGACTGCCGAAGCGTTACAGTTCCGACCAGATGCGTCATGCCACGTTGACTCAGTTAAAAGATGTTTTGGGTGGGATGTTGGGCCTGGCCGGAAGTTACCAAAATGGTCACGTTGGAAGTGCAGCGACGATTGTAATTGGTTTGTACGAGGAGATTGCAGAGTGAATGAGTCACTTATTAGCTACCTCACTCGTTACTTTCCGGTTTTCATGGGCACGATATTCATGGCTATCTTCTCAACAGCCATGCTGACTGTTCTGATTGACGAAATCTATCTGCGCGAGCTTGACCAGCCATTGAGAACTGAACTATCTGGTTGGGGACTACTGTCGCTGACGTTTTTTTTCGGATTTGTCAATTTTATGATTGCGAGAGGGCGCCCATGGGCGGCTGGTTTGTTAATGGGCTATTTCGCTTTCTGCTTGATGCTAGTGATATCGACGATTCAATACCGCCCGCATACCGTGGCGTTTTCTCTAGGGGTGGTGTTTCCCCTCCTGGGGTTACTTCTGCTCAATACTGACCGTCATCGAGAAATGCGGCAGAAATTGTTTGAGGTCCGCATTCAGCGGAATGCGGGGAGAGCGATCTATAAAAAATATTCCAATAAACTCAACGCCAGGGCGCGCAGGGCAAGGTAAGCGGAGCTCCCACGTAAACCACGTGGGAGTGATCGCTATGCCAGCCTACCGCTCAATCGACCGACTCCACCGCGCATTCCACTCCGGACGTGCCTGGTTCACCTGGTCCCAATCGATCGAAATCGCCGTCTGCAAGTAACCCTGCATCGCCTCCACCCGTGCACGGGTCTTGTCGGTGGTGGGCGTGGTCGGGTTGGACGGGATCTGGTCACCTTCTTCCAGCGCCGGTGCCTGGGCTTGGGCGGTAATCAGGAACGCCGCGAGTTTCTGCGCCAGTTCCGGCTGGTCGTTGCGCGCGATCACGCATTCGGCCACGTTGAGCACCACGGCGCCTTCCTTGGGTTGGGCATATTCCATGGGGACGCCGAGCAGCTTCTGGGTGGCGACCTGGGTTGGTGTCAGCGGGAAGATCGCCGCTTCGTCGGTCTGCACCATCTCGGAGATTTTCGCCGAGCTGGCGATGTATTCCAGCACGTTGGGACCGACGGTGTTTGGCCAAGCCTTGAACCCCGGTTCCACGTTGGTTTCATCGCCGCCCTGGAGGCGGTTGAACATCAGGAAGCCGTGCAGGCCGAAGGTGGACGAGGCCAGGGATTGGAACACGACTTTTTCCTTGAAACGCGGGTCGGCCAGATCCATCCACGAGGTGGGCGCGGCCCAGCCTTTTTCCTTGAACATCTTGGCGTTGTAGCCCAGGCCGGTGACGCCCAGGGTCACGGCCACCGCTTCGTCCTTGATCTTTGCCTTGGCCGGGATCTGCGCCAGGGACGGACTGGGCGCCAGTTTATCGCACAGGCCCATGGAGATGGCGCGGTACATGATGCCGTCATCGAGGAACATCACGTGCATCTGCGGGTTGTCCTTGTTGGCCTGGACCTTGGCGAGAATGTCCGACGAGGTGCCGGGCACGATCACCACCTTGACGTTATTGGCTTTTTCAAACGCGGGCAGCACCTTGTCGGCGTACACCCGTTCCATGGTGCCGCCGTTCATGCCCAGGTACAGCGTCGGCGCGGCGTGGGCGGTGGACGCGAGCAAAGCGAGGGACAAGCAGGACAACGCAATACGAGTATTCATGAATGTTCTTCCTCTCAGGCTTGGAAACGACGGATGGAAAACGCTTCGATGGGTTGGCGGCTGGCGCCTTCGCAGACGATCTCTGCCAGGGCTTCGCCGACGGCGGGGCCCAGCTGGAACCCGGCGCCGGCAAAGCCGAAACCGTGGAGCAGGCCAGGTCGGGTGCTGCTGGGACCGATCACCGGTTCGTGATCGGGTAGATAACCTTCGGTGCCGCTCCAGGTACGAATGGCCTGGGCCCCCTTGAGAAACGGGTACAGCTCGGCGGCGTTGCGCAGAATATCCAGGACCGCCGCCTGGCCCGGCCGGGCCTGCAGGGGCCCCAGAGCAAAGCCGCGCCCGCCGCCGAGGATGCAATTGCCCCGGGCGACCTGGCGCGCATAGATCCCGCCGCCTTCGACGCCGGTGCTGACGTCCATCACCAGCGGCAACGGCTCGGTCACCAGCATCGCCGGGTGTGCCGAGGTCATCGGCACCGGCTCGCCAAACTGCGCCGCGACAGCACCGGACCAGGCCCCGGCGCAATTGAGCAGCCACGGCGCTTGCAGGTGCAGGCCGTTGGCGCAATTCACGTGGAACAGGTTGGCGTCGTGTTCGATTCGAATCACTTCGGCTTGCTCGAAGATTGACGCACCCAGCCTGCGGGCCGCGCGCGCAAAGGCAGGCGATACCAGGCGCGGGTTGGCATGCCCATCTTCGGGGCACAGCGAGGCGCCAACCGCCACATCCCCGACCCACGGGAAACGTGCGCGCAGCTCGGCGTGATCCAGCAGTTGCAAGCCCAGGCCAAAGCCGCAGGTCTGCTCGGCGTAGGCCTGCAGCGCGGCGAAATCCGCATGACAGCGCGCCAGCTTCAAATGCCCGGAGCGCACATATTCACCGTCGATGCCGATCAACCCCGGCAAGTCCGCCCACAATTGATGGGCGCGCTGCGACAGCGGCAACTGATGCAACGGCCGTCCCTGGCGGCGCACGCCGCCGTAGTTCACGCCGCTGGAGTGCGAGCCACAGAAGTCCCGCTCGACCAGCGCCACACGCTGGCCTTTGTGCGCCAGCATCAATGCCGCCGACGCGCCGACAATCCCGCCGCCCAATACGATCACGTCGATCATGGTCGCACCTGCACGCCGAACGGCAGCGGCTTGATCGGTGCCTGGCCGCGCAGGCGACCCACGCTTTCGATCGCGCGGCCACTGCGCTCGGCCACGATCTCCGCCGCCGCCAACCCGCACATACGGCCCTGGCAGCGGCCCATCCCCACCCGGCAATGGGCTTTGACCCGGTTGATTTCCCAATGGCCTTCATCCACCACCGTGCGCACATCGCCCGCGCTGACCTCTTCGCAGCGGCACACAATCAGCGTATCCGGCGCCCGCGCCGCCCATTGCTCGGGGAAGGGGAACGCGGTTTCCAGGCCCTGGCGAAAATGCTGGATGCTTGCCAATTGCCGCTCCAGAACGACCGAGCGACGAGGGTCGCTCACGATGCCCGTATCCTCCAGCACCGCCAGTGCCGCGCGCTCACCGGCCATTTGCGCGGCATCCGCGCCCATGATGCCGGCGCCGTCGCCTGCCAGGTACACCCCGTCGATACTGCTGCGCCCGGCGCTGTCGCGCTGAGGCAGCCAGGCGCGGTTCAATGCGTTCCAGGCAAATTCGCAGCCGAGCAGATCCGCCAGTTGCGTTTCGCTGCGCAGCGCATGGGCGAACGCCACGGCGTCGCAGTCCAGGCTGCGCTCACCAAAACGAATGCCGCTGACCCGCTGCTCACCATCGATCCGTTCGAGCGTCGCACCCTGATGCACAGCAATCCCATGGGCCGTCAGCCAGGCGCGGTAGTACACGCCCTTGGCCAGGGTTGCCGGTTGCCCAAGCAGAGCCGGTAACGCACGGCATTGGGCGCTGAACGGTGCGCTGTCGAGTACCGCCACCACCGTGGCGCCGGCCTTGGCGTACTGGTAAGCCACCAGGTACAGCAGCGGTCCGCTGCCGCAGAAGGCCACGCGCTCGCCAATCGCACAGCCCTGGAACTTCAGCGCGATCTGAGCCGCGCCCAGGCTGTAGACCCCGGGCAAGGTCCAGCCCGGCACCGGCAGGATACGGTCGGTGGCGCCGGTGGCCACAATGATCTGTGCATACTCGATGCTTTCGGCACGGCCGTTATTGAGCATGTCCAGGCGACCGTCCTCGGCGTTCCACACCAGGGTATCGGGGCGGTAGTCGATCAAGCTCGCCAGCTCGTCCAGGGTGCGATGCACAGCCTCGGCCTTGCTTGCCTCAAAACCATAGAGTTGCTTGGCGGTGCGTTGAAAGCCCTGGGGTTGGCGCCGATAAATCTGCCCGCCACCGCGCAGGCTCTCATCCACCAGGCAGGGCTTGAGGCCATGGTCGAGCAAGGTGCGCGCCGCGCTGATACCGGCCGGGCCCGCGCCCACAATCACAATCGGTTTCATGCCTGGCGCCCCGGATCGCGGCTGATCGCCTGGCCTGCTTCCAGTAAGGTCGAACAGGCGCGTACCCGCTGCCCATCCGCCAGCCGTACCCAGCAATCCTGGCACGCGCCCATCAGGCAGAACCCCGCACGGCGCTCGGCACTGAAATCACTGCCGCGCAGGTGTTCGGCGCAGGTCAGTACGGCGGTCAGTACCGTGTCGCCGAGCAGGCCGGTGGCAGGTTGCCCGTCCAGCGTGAACGCCAGGGTAGGGCGTTGGGTCTCGGCCAAGCGTTTGAACAAGGCCATCAGTGTTTCCCCACCAGCACGCGGTCCAGGCCGTAGACCCGGTCGAGCAGAATCATGGTCGCGGCCGTCAGCGCGATCACCAGCGCCGACACCGCCGCCATCATCGGGTCGATGGATTCGGTGGCGTACACATACATGCGCACCGGCAGGGTTTGCGTGGCCGGCGAGCTGACGAAAATCGACAGCGTCACTTCATCGAAACTGTTGATGAACGCCAGCAGCCAGCCACCGGCCACACCGGGCAGGATCATCGGCAGGGTGATCTGGCGAAACAGGGTAAAGCGCCCTGCGCCGAGGGATTCGGCCGCCTGTTCGGCACTGCGATCAATGCCGATGGCGGCGGCCAGCACCAGGCGCAGCACATACGGGGTGATGATCACCACGTGGGCCAGCATCAGCCAGGTAAAGCTGCCGTTCACGCCCATCAGCGCAAACAGGCGCAGCATCGCCACCCCCAGCACCAGGTGCGGAATGATGATCGGTGAGAGGAACAACGCGCTGAAAAAATTGCGTCCCGCAAATTGATAGCGACTGATCGCCAGCGCGGCCGGCACCGCAATCAGCGTCGCCAGGCTCGCGGCGGTAAACGCCAGGATCAGGCTGTTGTAGAACGCCTGGATAAAGTCGGCGCGCTCGAACACCGCGCGGAACCAGCGCAGGGAGAAGCCCGACGTCGGCAGACTCAGGGTATTTTCCGGGGTGAACGCCACCAGGCACACCACCACCAGCGGTGCCATCATGAACAGCACCACCAAGGTATGAAAACCCAAGGCCAAAGGACCGTTTCTGGACATGCGCTTAAACCCCCAGGGACTTTTTGTAGCGGCTTTCGACCACGCGGTTCCAGCTCAGCATGATCAACAGATTGACCAACAGCAGCACCACCGCGATGGTCGCGCCCATGGGCCAGTTGAGTTCCGAGAGGTACTGGTCGTAGACCACGGTGGCGACCATCTTGAGGCGCCGTCCGCCCAGCAGACCGGGGATCGCAAATGAACTGGCGGCCAGGCCGAACACGATCAGGGTGCCGGACAGTACCCCCGGCATCACCTGGGGCAACACGATCTTGCGCATTACCGTGGCCTGGCTCGCACCCAGCGACAACGCCGCCTGTTCGGCCGATGGGTCGAGCTTTTGCAGCGAGGTCCACACCGGAATGATCATGAACGGCAGCATCACGTGGACCAGCGCGATAATCACCGCGAACGGTGTGTACAGCAGCTTTACCGGGCGCCCGCCGAGCAGTTGGATCAGTTGGTTGACCAGCCCGTCGGCGCCCAGCAGAAGGCTCCAGCCAAACGCGCGCACTACCACCGAAATCAGCAGCGGGGTGAGGATCAGGATCAGGAAAATCGAGCGCCACGGCGTGCCCATGCGGCTGAGAATGTAAGCCTCCGGCACACCGATCACCACGCAGAGCAAGGTCACCAGCGCGCTGATCCAGAAGGTGCGCCAGAAAATCTCGTAAAAGTACGCATCGCTCAACAGTGAGAGGTAATGGGCCAGCGTCCATTCATCGGCCTTCACGCCCACCTGGTAGTCGAACACGTTGAACGACAGTACCAGCGTCAGGCCCAGCGGCAGCATCAGCAGCCCGGCGAACAGCACCAGCGCCGGCAGCGACAGCAGATAGCCCCGGCTCATGCAGGCACCTCATCCGCGGCCAATACCCGCAGCAACTGCGCCTGCCACTCCAGGCCGACCGCCGCGCCGTTGGCCAGCGGCGCGTTGCCGTCGTTACCACGCACCACGGTGATTTCGCCAAGGTCGGTGTGGATGCGGTACAGCCATTGGCTGCCGAAGAAGTAGCGGTCGAGCACCCTGCCTTGCAGGCGACCCGAACCTGCGTCGACCAAGCTGATTTTTTCCGGGCGCAGGCTCAGGGTCAGCTCGCCGTCACCGCTTGCGTGACGCACTTGCGGAACGCCGTGTTGATCGTAATCGCCGGGCAGCAGGTTGGCCTTGCCGACGAAGTCCGAGATGAACCGTGTGCGCGGGTGCTCGTACAGCGTGTAGGGCGCGTCGATCTGAGTCACACGCCCGGCCTGCATCACCACCACGCGGTCGCTGATTGACAGCGCCTCGGCCTGGTCGTGGGTGACCATCAAGGTAGTGATGCCCACGGCGCACTGGATGCGGCGGATTTCGAACTGCATCTCTTCACGCAGGTTGGCGTCGAGGTTGGACAGCGGTTCATCGAGCAGCAACACCGGCGGCTCGATCACCAGCGCGCGGGCCAGGGCCACGCGCTGGCGTTGGCCGCCGGACAGCTCGCGCGGGTAACGGTCGGCATGGGGGGCCAAGCGCACCAGTTCCAGCACGGTCTTGACCTTGCTGGCGATATCGGCGGCCGACACTTTGCGCATTTTCAGGCCAAAGGCGACGTTGTCGCGCACCGTCATGTGCGGGAACAGGGCGTAGCTCTGGAACACCACGCCCAGGCCGCGGCTGGCGGGCTTGGCGTGGGTAATGTCGCGCCCGTCGAGCAGGATCTGGCCGCCGCTCACATCGACGAAGCCGGCGATCATTTGCAGGGTGGTGGTCTTGCCGCAGCCCGAGGGGCCGAGCAGGGAGACGAACTCGCCTTTTTCCACGGCAAGGTCGGTGGCGACCACTGCATCGACGGCGCCGTAGCGTTTGCTCAAGGCGTTGAGTTGGAGAAATGCCATGCCTGCGTTCCACCTTTTTGAGTCGCGTCGAAACGCGCTTTTTTGTTTTGGGCAGATGCGAAAAGGTCTTGCCGGTGCGTTGGCGCTCGATCTCAAGTCGGCTGCCGGTTGTTGTTCATTTCGCCCCTGTGGACGCAGATTAGGACGAAGACTAGGATGCGCGGAAGATGAAATTTCATTGAATGGACTACTAATTTCAGTTTTATTCATTCAATAGAATCCATGCAGGAATAAAACGTTATGAATTCCACTGAGCGGAATGAGGTCGGTGTGGGCGGGGTGTCACGTCTGTTTGCTTTGTTGCGGGCTCTGGGTGATATCCCCGAGGGCGGTGGGCGCGTGACCCAGCTCGCCCAACAGGTCGGCCTGTCCCAACCCACCACCCACCGCCTGCTGCGCAGCCTGATGGACGAAGGCATGGTCGAGCAGGACGCACGCAGCAAGCGCTATCGCCTGAGCCTTGAGTTCTTCGCCCTGGCGGCCAATGCAGGCAAGACCGGCAACCTGCGCGACCTGGTGCGCCCGAGCCTGCTGCGCCTGAGTGCATCGTTGGGCGACTCGCTGTTTTTGCTGGCGCGCAGTGGGTTTGACGCGATCTGCCTGGATCGCAGCGAAGGCCCGTACCCCATCCGCACGTTCACCGGCGATATCGGTGGGCGGGTGGCGCTCGGGGTGGGGCAGGGCAGCCTGGCGATCCTGGCATTCCTGCCGGAAGAGGAGCGTGAAACCGTGATTCGTTACAACCTGCCTCGGCTCAAGGACTTTCACCTGTATGACGAAGTGCTGCTGCGCTCGGAAGTGGAAAACGTGCGGCGCCTGGGCTATGCCGCGCGCAATACCGGCGTGCTTGAAGGCATGGCCGGCCTGGCGGTGCCTATTCTCAATCGGGATGGGCACGCGGTGGCGGCGTTGAGTGTGGCAACCATCAGCGATCGGCTGGGGCCGGGTCGGCTGCCGATGGTGGTGGAGTTGCTCAAGCGTGAAGCGGCGGCGATCGGGCCACGGATCAATCCGTTTGATCCGACGTTGCGCAGGCCCTCTCAGACATTTGGTGGCTAGGTGATGGAAACCGTTTGATTGGATCCAAATAAGGTATAACGCCTGCATGCTTTTGTTTCCGAGGCCCTGATTTTCATGCAAAGCCCTGTGCAGCGCCCGCTGTGGCAAATCTACCTGATCTTTCTCGCACCGATGGTGCTGTCCAATTTCCTGCAGAGCTTTTCCGGCACCCTCAACGGCATCTACGTTGGGCAGATGCTCGGCACCCAGGCGCTGGCGGCGGTGTCGGGGATGTTTCCCATCGTATTTTTCTTTATCGCCCTGGTGATCGGGCTGGGGGCGGGCGCCTCGGTGCTGATCGGCCAGGCGTGGGGCGCACAGGAAACTGGTTTGGTCAAGAAGATCACCGGTGCCACCCTGACCCTCGGCGCACTGGTGGGTTTGCTGGCGGCGGTGCTGGGCAGCGTGTTCGCCAGACCCGCTTTGCAGGCCCTGGGTACGCCGCTCGATGTGCTCGACGATGCGGTGGGGTATGCGCAGATGATGATGCTGATCATGCCGCTGCTGCTGGTCTTTATCCTGTACACCCAGTTATTGCGTGGGGTCAGCGATACGATTTCGCCGTTGTTGGCGCTGATGGTCTCGACCCTGGTCGGGCTGTTGCTGACCCCGGCGCTGATTCGCGGTTGGCTCGGCCTGCCGACCCTGGGTATTCAAAGCGCGGTGTACGCGGGCTTGGTGGGGAACGCTGCGGCGATGCTGTTCCTGGTACTGCGCCTGCGCCATAAAGATCACGTCATGGCACCGGATCGCGAGTTGCTTGCCGCCTTGCGCCTGGACCGCGTCATTCTTGGCAAAGTGCTGCGCATCGGCTTGCCCACGGGCTTGCAGATGGTGGTGTTGTCACTCTCGGAACTGGTCATTCTGGCGCTGGTCAACGGCCACGGTTCCCAAGCCACGGCGGCCTATGGCGCCGTGACGCAGATCGTCAACTACGTGCAGTTCCCGGCTCTGTCGATTGCGATCACCGCCTCGATCCTGGGTGCCCAGGCCATTGGCGCGGGGCGCCTTGAACGTATTGGGCCGATCCTGCGCACCGGGCTCGTGATCAACACCTGTCTCACCGGTGGCCTGATCGTGCTGGGGTACGCGCTGTCGCACTGGCTGCTCGGCCTGTTCATCACCGACGACGCGGCGCGGGTCAACGCCGAGCACCTGTTGCATATCATGCTCTGGAGCATTCTGGTGTTTGGTTTCCAGGCGGTGATTGGCGGCATCATGCGCGCCAGCGGCGTGGTGTTGATGCCGGTGGCGATCTCGATCTTCTGCGTGCTGGGCGTCGAACTGCCGATGGCGTACCTGTTCAACGCGCACTTCGGCCTGGAAGGAGTGTGGATGGCGTTTCCGGTAACCTACCTGGCCATGCTGGCCTTGCAGACTGTTTATTATCGGTTGGTATGGCGGCATAAACAGATCAAGCGGTTGCTGTGATACAAGGTTGCGCAATTTAAGGACAAAAGGCGTTCAAATCATGGCAAACCCTTACGCCGAGTTGTTCCAGGCGCCCGGCGCGCGTGCCTTTGTGCTGGCCGGCATGCTTGCGCGCATGCCGGTGTCCATGACCGGTATCGGCCTGATCACCATGCTCTCCCAAGTGCATGGCGGCTATGGCCTGGCGGGCGCGGTGGCGGCGGTGTTTGCCCTGGCCACGGCGTTTTGTGCGCCGCAGGTGTCGCGGCTGGTGGACCGTTACAGCCAGGGCACGGTGTTGCCCGTAGCGGCGCTGATCGGCGGTGGCGCATTGTTGCTGCTGTTGCTGTGCACTCGCCTGCAGGCGCCGAACTGGACATTGTTCCTGTGCGCCGCCCTGGCCGGCTGCATGCCGAATATGTCAGCCATGGTGCGCGCGCGTTGGACGCAGTTGTACCGCGGCCAGCCCAGGCTGCAAACCGCATTTGCCCTGGAGTCGGTGCTCGATGAGGTGTGCTTCATCATCGGCCCGCCGATTTCAGTGGGGCTGAGTGTAGTGCTGTTCCCCGAAGCCGGGCCTTTGGTGGCGGCGCTGTTGCTGGCGGTGGGCGTGACCGCCTTCGTGATGCAGCGCGCGACCGAGCCACCGGTGCATGTGCATCAGGATGAGCACGCGGGCTGGCTGATTGCGTCGCCTTCGGTGCTGATCCTGATGATCCTGCTGCTGGCCATGGGCATGATCGTCGGCGTGGTGGATGTGGTCAGCGTTGCGTTTGCCCAGCATCAGGGCCAACCGGCGGCGGCGAGCATTGTGCTGTCGGTGTACGCCATCGGCTCATGCCTGGCAGGCCTGGCTTTTGGCACCCTTAAGCTCAAGGCGCCGCTGCCTCGGCAATTCCTGTTCTGTGGCGTGGCCACGGCGTTGACCACCTTGCCGCTGCTGCTGGTCACCCACATTCCGGGTCTGGCGGTGGCGATCTTCGTCTCCGGGCTGTTCTTCGCACCGACCCTGATTGTGTCGATGGCCCTGGTGGAGCGGATCGTGCCGCCGAGCCGCCTGACCGAAGGCATGACCTGGTTGATCACCGGCCTCAGCATCGGCGTGGCCATCGGTGCCGCCAGCTCCGGCTGGATGATCGACCATTCCGGCGCCGCCAGCGGGTTCTGGGTAGCGTTGGTTGCGGGGGCGGTGGTGCTGGGAGCGGCGGTGTTGGGTTATCGGCGGTTGGGATAATCAGCCAGCGGCTGGGTGTGCATCCGCGTAGTGATGCTGCAAAAACTCACTCAACGCCTGGCGAGTCAGATCATTGAGCGTCACTTTCTTTCGGCTCGCTGCCAGGGCCGCTGCCAGGTGCAGGTCATGGCCGGTTTGTGAGTCGTTCCTGAGTTTGATGTAACCCCTGATGACACCTCGCTCCATGCTTCTAAAGCGTCATCGCACGGGCGCGGGTGCAGGTGGCCAGGGCTTGCTGCACGTCCGCCAGCAGGTCGGCGGCGTCTTCGAGCCCGACTGATAAGCGCACCAGCCCTTCGCTGATGCCGTGATGCGCGCGCTCTTCAGGGGTGTAGGTGGAATGGGTCATGCTCGCCGGGTGCTGTGCCAGCGATTCGGCATCGCCCAGGCTGACGGCACGGGTGAACAATTTGAGCGCGTTCATGAAGCGTCGTCCGCTGGCGATTCCGCCTTTGAGCTCGAAGGCGATCATGCCGCCGGCCTGGCTCATCTGCCGCGCCGCCAAATCGTATTGGGCGAAAGAGCGCAGGCCGGGGTAAGTCACCCAGGCTACGGCTGGATGCGCCTGCAAGGCTTCGGCCACCCGCTGGGCGTTGCTGCAATGGCGGTCCATGCGCAGCGCCAGGGTCTTGAGGCCGCGCATCAACAGCGCGGCGTCCTGGGGCGACATCACCGCGCCGGTCAGGTCCTTTAGGCCCTGCAAGCGAATACGCTGGGCCAGGGCCTGGTTGCTCACGGCGATACCGGCCGTGATATCGCCGTGGCCGCTGAGGTACTTGGTGGCCGAGTGCACCACCACATCGGCGCCCAGCTCCAGAGGCCGCTGCAGGTAGGGGGTGCAGTAGGTGTTGTCGACCACCACGGTCACATTCGGCTGCTGATGGGCGATGGCGGCGATCGCGGCGATGTCCACCAGTTGCAGGGTGGGGTTGGCCGGGGTTTCGCAATAGATCATGCGCGTGGCGGGGGAGAGCGCGGCTTGCAGCGCGGCCAGGTCGGTGAGGTCGACATGCCGCACCTTGATGCCGAACTCGCCGATGCCGTGGTGCAGCAAAGCGAACGTGCAACCGTAGAGCGTCTGGCTGACGATCACTTCATCGCCGGGGCGCAGCAGGGTCCAGAACGTCGCCGCTATCGCACCCATGCCGGAACTGAATGCCACCGCGGCTTCACCGTTTTCCAGCGCCGCCATGCGCGATTCGAGCAGCGCCAGGGTCGGATTGGAAATGCGCGTATAGAAGTGGCCACTGGCTTCACCAGCAAAACAGGCCGCGCCATATTCGGCGGTGGGGAAGGCAAACGTTGCCGACAGGTAAATCGGCGGCACGAGTGCGCCGTGGTGATCCTTGGGGTCGTAACCGTGGTGGATGGCGCGAGTGGAAAAGCCGAATGCATGGTGTTTATTGTTCATGTCGGACGCTCCTTATTTCCTACAATGCTATGCTCATAACCGCAGATGAATATTGCAAACTTTGCCGACAGTTCCCGTGTCTCGGGATGAAAATGCGCAAACAATCACGAATAGAGGCAAATCATGCCCGTCACTCTGGACCGTACCGACAAAGCCTTATTAAACGCCCTGCAAGGCAATGCCCGTCTAACCGTGGCCGAGCTGGCCGACCGCGTCGCCCTGACCACCTCGCCGTGCTGGCGACGGGTGCGCCACCTGGAAGAGAGCGGGGTGATCAGCGGGTACCAGGCGATCCTCTCGCCCAAGGCGCTGGGGTACGGGGTGACGGCGTTTGTCAGCATCATGATGGAGAGCCACACCCAGGAAATCGCCCGAGCGTTCGAGCAACGTTTACTGGAAATTCCCGAGATTGTGGCGTGTCATAACGTGTCGGGACGCTATGATTTTTTGCTGGAAGTGGTGGCCAAGGATCTGGAGTCGTTTGGCGAATTTGCGCGGGAAGTGCTGCAGACACTGCCTTGCGTCAAGGAGATCTATTCGAGCTTTTCCTATAAGTCGGTGAGGGCATTACGGGTGATTCCGTTGCCGGGGTAGTCGGTTTTTCCCAAACAGCACGTACATCCAATTTTCCCCACCCCCGTCCGCCGCAAACTCCCCTCATCGCTGAAACATCAAGGCAGAGGGGCACCCCATGGACCCAGCAGCAAAAACAGGGCCCGACGAAGTCGTCACCCTGGTCGTCAAACACCTGATCAAACAAGGCCAGGAAGCCAATTATGAAGCCTGGCTTCGCCGCATCGTGCGCATCGCCGGCGAGCGTCCCGGCCATCTGGGCGTGGATGTAGTGCGCAGCAAACAGAACAACTTAACGCTGTTCACCTGTGTATTGCGCTACCGCTCCACCGATGACCTGCAAACCTGGCTCGACTCCGCCGAACGCAAAACCCTGATTGCCGAAGCCACGCCCATGCTGGCCGACGGCGACAAGACCGAAATCGGCGCGGCCAATGAGTTCTGGTTCTCGCCCCTGGCCGACAGCGCCGCCAAGCCGCCCCGTTGGAAGCAGGCGGTGGTCAGCCTGTGTGTGATTTTGCCGCAAACCCTGCTGCTGCCCTTTATCTGGGGCCCGATCCTGCGGCTGCACCCGTTCCTCTCCAACTACGTGGTCTCCACCTTTCTGGTCACCCTGACCATCGTCCTGCTGGTGGTCTACCTGCTGATGCCGGCCGCCACCCGCCTGTTCGCTCCCTGGCTCGAAGCCTCTGTAAAGGAAACCCTATGAACGCCGATCTGATTCTGTTCAATGGCCAATTCCACACCGTGGACCGTGAAAACCCGCGCGCGACGGCCGTCGCCATCCATCAGGGCCGCTTCGTTGCCGTCGGCACCGACGGTGAAGCCATGGCCCTGAAGGGCAGCGGCACTCAGGTGATCGACCTCAAGGGCCGCACCGTCATCCCGGGCCTCAACGACTCGCACCTGCACCTCATCCGGGGCGGCTTGAACTACAACCTCGAACTGCGCTGGGAGGGCGTGCCGTCCCTGGCCGACGCCCTGCGCATGCTCAAGGACCAGGCCGATCGCACTCCCACGCCGCAATGGGTCCGCGTGGTCGGCGGCTGGAACGAATTCCAGTTCGCCGAAAAGCGCATGCCCACCCTGGAGGAACTCAACCAGGCGGCGCCGGACACGCCGGTGTTCGTGTTGCACTTGTATGACCGCGCCTTGCTCAACCGCGCCGCACTGCGTGTGGCCGGCTACACCAAGGACACGCCGAACCCGCCGGGCGGCGAGATCGTGCGCGACAGCAACGGCAACCCCACCGGCATGCTGGTGGCGCGGCCCAACGCGATGATTCTGTATTCGACCCTGGCCAAGGGCCCGAAACTGCCCTTGGAATACCAGGTCAACTCGACCCGTCAGTTCATGCGTGAACTCAATCGCCTGGGCCTCACCAGCGCCATCGACGCCGGCGGCGGTTTCCAGAACTATCCCGATGACTACGCGGTGATCGAGCAACTGGCCAAGGATGAACAGCTGACGGTGCGCATCGCCTACAACCTGTTCACCCAGAAACCCCAGGAAGAACTCAGCGACTTCAAGAACTGGACCGGCAGCGTCACCCTGCATCAGGGCGACGACTACCTGCGTCACAACGGTGCCGGCGAGATGCTGGTGTTCTCGGCGGCGGACTTCGAAGACTTCCTCGAACCGCGCCCGGACCTGCCGTTGACCATGGAGCAGGAACTGGAGCCAGTGGTACGCCATCTGGTCGAGCAGCGCTGGCCGTTCCGTCTGCATGCGACGTACGACGAATCCATCTCGCGCATGCTCGATGTGTTCGAGAAGGTCAACCGCGACATCCCGTTCAATGGCCTGCCGTGGTTCTTCGACCACGCCGAAACCATCACCCCGAAAAACATCGAGCGCGTGCGTGCCCTGGGTGGCGGTATTGCGATCCAGGACCGCATGGCGTTCCAGGGCGAATACTTCGTCGAGCGCTACGGCGCCAAGGCCGCCGAAGCCACGCCACCGATCAAGCGCATGCTCGCCGAAGGCGTGCCGGTAGGCGCAGGCACCGATGCGACGCGGGTGTCGAGCTACAACCCGTGGACTTCGCTGTACTGGATGGTCAGCGGCCGCACCGTCGGCGGCCTGGAACTGCACGCCGAAGGCTTGCCGCGCCTCACCGCGCTGGAGTTGTTCACTCACGGCAGCGCGTGGTTCTCGTCCGAGCAGGGCAAGAAAGGCCAGATCAAGGTCGGCCAATTGGCGGACGTGGCCGCGCTGTCGGCGGATTTTTTCAGCGTCGATGAAGAAGCCATCAAGTGGATTGAATCGGTACTGACCGTGGTCGGTGGAAAAGTCGTATACGGCGCCGGCGACTTCGAAGATTACGCACCGCCGCGCGTGCCGGTGCTGCCGGACTGGTCGCCGGTGGTCAAGGTGCCGGGGCACTGGCGCCCGAGTTCGCCCTTGCAGGCTCAAGTACACCAATGCAGTGGCCCCTGCGGCGTGCATTCCCACAGCCATGAAAAAGCGCGCCTTTCCAGCGTGCCGGTCAGCGACTTCCAGGGTTTCTGGGGGGCGTTTGGCTGCTCATGCTTTGCGTTCTGACTATTAAAACCCACGAAGGAGTTAACCCATGACTTACAAGCGCTTGAACAAAGATGACGCCGTTGTCCTGTTGGTCGATCACCAGACCGGCCTGATCTCCCTGGTCCAGGATTTCTCCCCCAACGAGTTCAAGAACAACGTGTTGGCCCTGGCCGACGTGGCCAAGTTCTTCAAGTTGCCGACCATCCTCACCACCAGCTTCGAAAGCGGCCCCAACGGCCCGTTGTACCCGAGTTGAAAGAACTGTTCCCGGACGCGCCGTACATCGCCCGTCCAGGTCAGATCAACGCTTGGGACAACGAAGATTTCGTCAAGGCGGTAAAAGCCACCGGTCGCAAGCAGATCATCATCGCCGGCGTGGTGACCGATGTATGCGTAGCGTTCCCGACCCTGTGCGCCCTCGCCGAAGGCTTCGAGGTGTTCGTGGTCACCGACGCTTCCGGTACCTTCAACGAAACTGTGCAACAAGCGGCCTGGTCGCGCATGACCGCTGCCGGCGCGCAACTGGTCAACTGGTTCGCCGTCGCCTGCGAGCTGCAAGTTGACTGGCGCAACGACATGGAAGGCCTGGCCAACCTCCTGTCGCCGCGCATCCCCAACTACCGCAACCTGATGAACAGCTACTCGGCGTTGACTGCCAAGTAAGCTGCTCTCAAGCCTGCAGATAATCAATGTGGGAGGGGGCTTGCTCCCGATAGCGGTGTATCAGTCGCCACAGTTTTGACTGACGCACCGCTATCGGGAGCAGGCCCCCTCCCACATTTGATTTGTGGTGTTGCGACTATCCATGTATAAATCCAATAAATGTCTACTGAGAAGCGACAATGAACCCCTTCGAAGACATGCGCCTGTTCTGCCAGGTCATGGAGTCCGGCAGTTTCACCGCTGCCGCCGAACAGCTGGGCCTGTCCAAGCAGTTCGTCAGTCGCCGACTGATCCAACT
>NZ_JAFHKI010000120.1 GCF_016937615.1 Pseudomonas lactucae
CACTACCAATGGGACAGCGTTGGTCGGCTAATTCGCGTCGTACTCCCCGGCGGTGCCACGCGGGAATACAGCTACAACCCCTACGGAAAAATCACCGCCGAACGCGACGAACTCGGCCATGTCACCCGTTACGAATACGCCAACGGCCTGCACCTGATCAGCCGCCGCATCAACGCTGACGGCAGCCAAGTCAAATACCGCTACGACAACGCTCGACTGCTGCTGACCGAAATCGAAAACGAAATCGGCGAAATCTACCGACTCAACTATCACCCCAACGGCCTGATCCAGCAGGAAATCGGCTTCGACGGCCAGCGCACCGCCTACGTCTACGACCTCAACGGCAACCTACGGGAAAAAACTGAACACGGCGACGACGGCCGTCAGCTAATCACCCGCTACGAACGCGACCACGCCGGCCGCCTCGTACGAAAAACCCTGCCCGACGGCAACACAGTCGATTACACCTACGACCGCCAAGGCAACCTCCTCAGCGTCGACGACGGCCACTGGGCACTGGCCTACGAATACGACCCACAAAACCGCCTCACCACCGAACACCAAGGCTGGGGCACTTTGCGCTATGGCTACGACGCCTGCGGTCAACTGAAAAATCTACGCCTGCCGGACAACAACCGACTCACCTTCAACCACGCCAAGGGCGGTCATTTGGCCACCGTTGAGTTGAATGGCAAAACGCTCACCTCGCACCTCTTCAAAGCCGGCCAGGAGCACCAACGCCAACAAGGCCAACTCCTCAGCCACTACCACTACGACGACCAGCACCGCCTGCACGCCCACACCATCACCCAACAAGAAAACTACCTCTACCAACGCCACTACGACTACGACAAATCCGGCAACCTCACCCGCCTCAACGACACCCGCAAAGGAGAACATCACTACCGCTACGACCCACTCAACCGCCTGACCCGCGCCGATCACTCACAAGACCTGCAGGAACGCTTCGCCCACACCCCCGCCGGCAATCTGCTCATGCAAGACCGCCCCGGCCCTGACATCGTCGCCGGCAACCGCCTGATGATCCAGGGCGACCGGCGTTACGACTACGACGCCTTCGGCAACCTGATCCGCGAACGGCGTGGCAAGGGCCATCAACTCGTTACCGAATACCGCTATGACTGCCAACACCGTCTGATCGGTATTACACAGCCCAACGGCCAAACGGCGAGTTACCGCTATGACCCGTTTGGGCGGCGCATCAGCAAAACCGTTGACGGCATCACCACGGAGTTTTTCTGGCAAGGCGACAAGCTGATCGCCGAGCACCATACGGACCGCCATCGCAGCTATCTCTATGAACCGGACAGTTTCCGGCCGTTGGCGCTGCTGGAAGGCTTCGGCCCAAGCGAAACCCAGCCCTACCACTACCAACTCGACCACCTCGGCACACCCCAGGAGCTGACCGCCCCCGACGGCGAAATCGTCTGGTCCGCGCATTACCGCGCCTACGGCCAAATCAGCCGACTCGACGTCGGAAAAGTCGACAACCCGCTGCGCTTCCAGGGCCAATACTTCGACCCGGAAAGCGGGCTGCACTACAACCGCCAACGCTACTACAATCCGGATATTGGTCGTTACCTGACGCCAGACCCGGTGAAATTGGCGGGTGGGGTCAACAGCTACCAATATGTGCCTAATCCGACGGGATGGGTGGATCCACTAGGCCTGAGCAAGTGTCCTGCTACCTGTGATCCAGCCAAAAGCCCTGAAAGCTCTTCGAGCAATGCGAAAGCGAATGAAGGTCAACCACCGCTTCCTTCACCCGAAGATATTGAATGGACGGCTCATGGCTATAAGCACAGTCCATCAAAGAGAATGTCTTGGAAAGATATTTTGGCAACGACAAAATCTGGTCCGGCCAAGTACAGGCTAGGCATAGATATTGAAAGTCTGGAGAGAGAAGCCTATAAAAACGGCAAGATGACTACAAATGGTAAACCTTGGAAGGTCATGGAATACGCGGAAAGCATCGGCGCAAGTGAGGGGGCTCCGAGCCGCTGGATCCGCATAGAATTAAGCGCAAAAACAATCCACGGCCACCCTATTTCAGAGCAAGAGTTCAGGAAATTAACCAAATGATCTCGTTAGACTTCATACAAGGCAATATCACCTACGATGAGCTTTCTTTACTGGAAGACTCTGCGATTGAAGATCAAGTACAGAACCTGAAGGAGGACATGCTTCAGGTGGAGTACCCGGACGGTTTTTTACTTGACGTAGGTTGGTTTCCCTCATTCGATGCCAAGGGGCACTTTCAAATAAAAATCATCAAGGACTATGACTGGAACTCACCGACTTTAACTCTTATCGCGCATTCAATTGATACTTTAGGCGAGCTACTTCTACGTGCGCAATCTCGATTAATACAGAGTTAAAAAACAACATATATTCATCACCACTTTAAGATTCCGCACGCATGCTTTTGGTAGATATTACGCATTGACGCCTCGCAGCCATTATAAAAACCTTGTGGCGCTTTAGCACGAGTAACACTTGATAAGAACGGAAAACAAAAAACCGCTTACACCGAGCAGTGAATATGAAAAACAAACCTAGCATGGAAATAATTCGCGGACCGCTATTCACATACGACATTGAAAACATAGATAATCTTGAACGAGAAAAATTCATCTCCTCAAAAAATATAAACGATAAAAAAGAACTCACTGAGCTTTTCGACGAACTGACCAAGCCAGAATTCTTGTCTTATACAACGCTCGAACAGGAGTGGTTCATCGACTCGATCGAATATTACCTGTCCATTAACGACAACTTCGATGCTGTCTTTAAAAAAATGGCGACTTACTTCAGCAATGACATAACTGATCAGCGAGCTTTTATGCAAACTCTTCTTACTAGTCTGAGGCATTACACCAACACCCCCTGACAGTTACCTCCCCTGCTGTTCGCGTTGGGCCGCGAAGCGGCCCCAGTAAAGATAGCGTGTCTATTCAGTTAGATCGGCGGCGTCATTGGAGGGGCTGCTGCGCAGCCCAACGCGAGCAAGCTCGCTCACCTCAGGGAATAGGTATCGGCTTTAGATCCCAGCCAACGCCAAATCCAGCGCAAAGTACGTAAAAAACAAATCCGCCCCCACTCGCTAGATCGCACCCAAGGTCTCACGCACCACTCGGTCTTCATCAATCGCACCCGCCGAGCTGCCAAACTTGCTTATTGTGTATTCACCGTTCACCTGATAAGCCGCCACCGACAGGCGCGAGGCGTCGCGGGGCCGTACGACATACAAGAACAACATGACTTCTGCCTGCGCTGGGCGGAATCGCTGTAGACAAAGCTCACCCCCCTGTGGCTCGCATTGCGCAACGAAGCGGTCGTCGTTATCCCCCCTCAGGTCGCTACTGACTACGCAGAGGCCTCTTTTGAACCCCGCCGCCCAACCGCCGCCTCGGATAATCAGCGCTCTCTCTGCGCATTCCGAGGCCCTCCCCCATGACGAGCCCGTCCACCGAACAGGTCAGCTCCCAAACCCTGCGAAAGGTCATCATCGCCGCCGGCATCGGTAACTTCGTCGAATGGTTTGACTTCGCCGTCTACGGTTTCCTCGCCACCACCATCGCCCAGCAGTTCTTCCCCAGCGGCGACGCCAGCGCGGCGCTGCTCAAGACCTTTGCGGTCTTTGCGGTGGCCTTCGCCTTCCGGCCCCTGGGTGGGATTTTTTTCGGCATGCTCGGCGACCGCATCGGGCGCAAACGCACCCTGGCCATGACTATCCTGCTGATGGCCGGCGCCACGACCTTGATCGGCCTGCTCCCGACCTACGCCGCCATCGGTGTCGCGGCGCCGATTCTGTTGTCGCTGATCCGCTGCGCCCAGGGTTTCTCGGCCGGGGGCGAGTACGCCGGGGCCTGTGCCTACCTGATGGAGCACGCGCCCACCGACAAACGCGCCTGGTATGGCAGCTTCGTGCCGGTCTCGACGTTCTCGGCCTTCGCCGCGGCCGCAGTGGTGGCGTACGCCCTTGAAGCGTCGCTGTCCGCCGAGGCCATGGGCAGTTGGGGCTGGCGCCTGCCGTTCCTGATCGCGGCGCCGCTGGGGCTGGTGGGGCTTTACCTGCGCTGGAAGCTGGATGAGACGCCGGCTTTCCAGGCCGTCAAGCAGGAGCATGCGGTCGCTCACTCGCCGCTCAAGGAAACCCTGCGCCACCATGGTGCGGCGATCTGCTGCCTGGGCGCTTTTGTGTCGCTGACGGCGCTGTCGTTCTATATGTTCACCACCTACTTCGCGACGTACCTGCAAGTGGCGGGCGGCCTGACTCGGGCGGTGGCGCTGCTGGTGTCGCTGATTGCGTTGATCTTCGCGGCGGCGATTTGCCCGCTGGCGGGGCTGTATTCGGACCGAGTGGGGCGGCGGGTCACGGTGATGACGGCATGTGTGTTGTTGATAGTGGTGGTGTATCCATCGTTCCTGATGGCCAGTTCCGGCTCGTTCGCGGCCTCGATCGTCGGCGTGATGTTGCTGGCGGTGGGGGCGGTGTTGTGTGGCGTGGTCACGGCGGCGTTGCTCTCGGAGACCTTTCCCACCCGCACGCGCTACACCGCTTCGGCGATTACCTACAACATGGCGTATACGATCTTCGGCGGCACCGCACCGCTGATGGCGACGTGGTTGATCAGCAGCACGGGCAGCAACCTTTCTCCGGCGTTTTACCTGATTGCGGTGGCATTGCTGGCGCTGGCCGGCGGGTTGGCGTTGCCGGAGACGTCGAGGATTTCGCTGCATGACGTGGGCACGCAGGAAAAAAGCGCAACTTTGAAGGGGTAAAA
>NZ_JAFHKI010000121.1 GCF_016937615.1 Pseudomonas lactucae
CTGACCGACGGTGTGCTGGACGGGATTTTGCCGTTTGAATGGACACGGTTGTATCGCACCAGCGCGGTGGAAGTGGATGTTGGGCTCGGGTTTGGTTGGAGCCATTCACTGGCGCAGCGGCTTATGGTTTCCGGTGACTCGGTGGTGTGGACGGACCATGAGAATCGCATTACTTCGTTTCCGATGCCGACTGTTGCGCGACCGGCGATCACCAATAGCCTGGCTGAAGCGGCGATCTATTTGGGGTCTTTGCCGGATGAGTTGGTGCTGGCCCAGGCGTCGCGGTTTTATCACTTTCGCGACGGTGTGCTGGTCTCGATCAGCGATGCGTATGACAACCGGCTGCGGATTGCCCGGGATTTTATGGGCCGTATTGAGCGGCTGGATAACGGTGTCGGCCGTTCGTTGTGTTTGCGTTATGAGCTGGGCCGCATCGTGGCGGTGGATTACCAGGTTCAGCGGGCCAAGGGGTATGAGCCTTACGAATGGGTGACGGAGCAGAGCGTTGTTTCCTACGCCTATGACGACTCGGGCCGACTGGTTTGCGCGACCAATGCGGTAGGCGAAAGCGAGGTTTATCGGTACGACGAGCAGCACGTCATTCTGGAGCGGGGCTTGGCCGGTGGGGCGAGTTTCTTCTGGGAGTGGGAACGCTCTGGCAAGGCGGCGCGCTGCGTGCGGCACTGGGCCAGTTTTTCGCAGATGGACACGCGGTATGTCTGGGGGGATGACGGCCATGTTGTCGTGCATAACGCCGACGACAGCCAGGAAGTGTACGTCCACGATGACCGTGCGCGGCTGGTGCAGCGCATCGACCCGGACGGTGCTCAGCACTTCAAGTCCTACGACGCTAAAGGCCGGCTGACGGTCGAGCAGGATCCGCTCGGGGCAGTGACGGCGTATCAGTACGACGACGCCGGACGCTTGGTGGCGTTGTTTCCGGGAGATGATGAACCGACGTCCTACGAGCATGACAATGGCTTCGTACGGGTTGTAAGGCGGGGTCAGGCGGTCTGGAAATATGAGCGCAATGACCAAGGCGATGTCATTCGCAAGACCGACCCTGACGGTACTTCCACAGACTACAGCTACAACAAATACGGCCTACTGACGGGAGTTTGGTATCCGGATCACAGCTGTCATCGCCTGGTGTGGAACGAACGCGGCCAGTTGCTTGAAGAGCAATTGCCGAACGGCGGCATCAAGCGTTACCGCTACGACGATCTGGGCCGCCAGATTGCCCGCGAGGATGAACAGGACGCGCTGACCCACTACCAATGGGACAGCGTTGGTCGGCTAATTCGCGTCGTACTCCCCGGCGGTGCCACGCGGGAATACAGCTACAACCCCTACGGAAAAATCACCGCCGAACGCGATGAACTCGGCCACGTCACCCGCTACGAATACGCCGATGGCCTGCACCTGATCAGCCGCCGCATCAACGCCGATGGCACTCAGGTCAAATACCGCTACGACAACGCTCGACTGCTGCTGACCGACATCGAAAACGAAATCGGCGAAACCTACCGACTGGACTACCACCCCAACGGCCTGATCCAGCAGGAAATCGGCTTCGACGGTCAACGCACCGCCTATGTCTACGACCTCAACGGCAACCTGCAGGAAAAAACCGAACACGGTGATGACGGCCGTCAGCTAGTTACCGTTTACCAGCGCGACCACGCCGGCCGCCTCGTACGAAAAACCCTGCCCGATGGCAGCACGGTCGATTACGCCTACGACCGTCAGGGCAACCTCCTCAGCGTCGACGACGGCCACTGGGCCCTGGCCTACGAATACGATCCACAAAACCGCCTCACCGCCGAACATCAAGGCTGGGGCACCTTGCGCTATGGCTACGACGCCTGCGGCCAACTGCAATACCTGCGCCTGCCAGACAACAATCGCCTAGTGTTCAACCACGCCAAAGGTGGTCATTTGGCGACAGTTGAGTTGAATGGGGAAACGCTGACCTCGCACCTCTTCAAATCCGGCCAGGAGCACCAACGCCAACAAGGCCAGCTTCTCAGCCACTACCACTACGACGACCAGCACCGCCTGCACGCCCACACCGTCACGCAACAGGAAAATTACTTCTACCAACGCCACTACGACTACGACCCATCCGGCAACCTCACCCGCCTCAACGACACCCGCAAAGGCGAACACCACTACCGCTACGACCCGCTCAACCGCCTCACCCGCGCCGATCACTCACAAGACCTGCAGGAACGCTTCGCCCATACCCCCGCCGGCAATCTGCTCATGCAAGACCGCCCCGGCCCTGACATCGTGGCGGGCAATCGGTTGATGATTCAGGGCGACCGACACTACGACTACGACGCCTTCGGCAACCTGATCCGCGAACGGCGTGGCAAAGGGCATCAACTCGTTACCGAGTACCGCTACGACTGCCAGCATCGGTTGATCGGTATTACGCAGCCAAACGGCCAAACCGCCAGCTACCGATACGACCCGTTTGGGCGGCGCATCAGCAAAACCGTCGATGGCATCACCACCGAGTTTTTCTGGCAAGGCGACAAACTCATCGCCGAGCACCATGCGGACCGCCATCGCAGCTATCTCTATGAACCGGACAGTTTCCGGCCCTTGGCCCTGTTGGAAGGCTTCGGCCCAGACGAAACAAAACCCTACCACTACCAACTCGACCACCTCGGCACACCCCAGGAGCTGACCGCCCCAGACGGAGAAATCGTCTGGTCCGCCCACTACCGCGCCTACGGCCAAATCAGCCGACTCGACGTCGGAAAAGTCGACAACCCGCTGCGCTTCCAAGGCCAATACTTCGACCAAGAAAGCGGACTGCACTACAACCGCCATCGCTACTACAATCCAGACATTGGTCGTTACCTGACGCCGGACCCGGTGAAGCTGGCGGGTGGGATCAACAGCTACCAATATGTGCCTAATCCGACGGGATGGGTGGATCCGCTAGGGCTGAGTTGTAAGACTGGTGATTGTCCTGGATCAAAAGGCAATTTAACAAAAAAGACAGCTTCCGGTGTATTAACCACTCATGAGAATGCTGGAGGACACCTGATTAAAAAGCATGTAGGACGAACTGACGAACAATTAGCGGCAAGATTCGAGTCGGAACCACATCTCCCTGCTTCATCTACGTTCAAAACTCTGGAAGAGGCCGAAACAATAGTCTCTAAAAGTCTGGCAACACACCAACAAGAGATAATTGAGTTTTTAAGTGGAACGAAGGACAAGCTCTTAATTAAAGACAGCGCTAACGAAATCGTAGGAGTCAGCATGCTAAGCGGAACAAAAAAATCCATACCTGTATATAATTTGTTACTAGTTATAAAAAGAGCCCCTAAAATGCCAGAGGGCTATCTATTATTAACCGGATACCCAGAAAAATGAATAAACCACTGACAGAACTCCAACAATTTTTTGGTGCCTACTTCAACCAGGACTGGGCAGAAGACCATTCCTCGGCTGATGAGGTTATCGACACATTTCTATTCGACTCAACGAGAGAGACAATCATCACGGTCAAGCAGGAAATTTTAGAGCTAAAAAATTCATACACAACCGAGGAAGAGTTTCAAGAAGACTTATTCCACAAGCAGTACTGTTGTTACTACTATCCATACCAGTGGACTTCAGGGCTCTTGTGGCTGGATCATATAGTAAAAAAATTCGAAGAATATTTACTCAAGGAGGATAAAAAACTTGAAAAAAGATAGCCTCAACTGTTAATCACCTCTTTGCATCGAGAAAATCATACTGAACGATCCACTCGGCATATCATGGGCCGCGTGTACGTTTTCAGCTTAAAAAAAACACCACCTCACTAGAATCCATGAGCACTTTTACAGTAATTGCAGACGGATATTGCATTGAAAAAATATGAAATGCTCGACTACCACCTTTAACAGAACAATAAAAATAACACTCGCATACATGTTGATCTGCAAAAAAATAGCCACACTGCTTTTATTATATCAACCCAAAAAACAGCATTACAACTGACTAAAAGGTTCGCAAAAAAATGAGCTATTTCGATGAAGAACTAACTACGGAGCTTAGATTCCACGGCATTCAGTTTACTACTCTACATCCAAGCGATCACACATCCATAGTCAGAGAAATCAATGAAAAGATACCATTTTCAGGAAGCAAAATTTCTTGGACAAAATTAAAAAATTCCATTAACTTCGGACACGAACTTCAAGATTTGGCATTTTCACGACTGTCCAATGAAATCCAAAAAGTAGCCGACGACACGATAATTATTTTGAGTGACTCGGTCTGTGACGAGGCTTACTGCACGAATACAAAAAACCTAGAAAAAACACTCAGGATTTTCTCAGAAATACCGCAACACACCTATATAACTTCCAAATCATTGACATGGATTGCATGCATTTCATTTGAAGGCCAATTGGATTTCGCAAAACTTTTATCAGAATGAAAACTTGACCCATATTCACTTCGCACTTGAGAATGCGGCTTGAGTCATATAGAAAGTTCCCGCACCGCCACCAAAAACACATTAACTTCTGGATCTACTACCGGTCTTTGCCAAGACCATACGCCACACCAGCCCGCCTATGAAAATACAAATAACCCATATACATGAATACCAGAACGCATTACACGTAAAGTTTCATTCATTACTTGGCGATGGAATAGCTCAATGGGACGGTTTGGCTCCGAACATCGGAGAGGACCTGGATGTCGAACTGGATATGGATGAAGTTTTTTCCTGGCAAACAAACATCATGCTTTCATCAGACAGAACGCCGTCTATTTCTACACTAGACAGTGTCACTCGAATAATAGCCGAGCTCATTGAGAGCACAGACGATGAGTTCAAAGCGCTACACCTCGGCAACTCAATAATCCTCATTGAACTTGATAAGCCGTTACCCAACAAATCCGGCTTTGTCGAAGTGAGCACAACAAAAATCCGGCTCTACCCCACACATATCTAAACGCAGCTCAAGTCCACGCCACCACCAACAACCCCACCCCCAACACCAGGCACAAAGGCGAATAAAACCACGTATCCAGACGCGCAAACCGCGACCCGCCGACCTTTTTGAAAAAACCCACCAACTCCGAATCCCCAATTGCCCTAGCAAACATCACCACGGCAATCGCGCTGATCCCCCACTGCAATGCCCGATGGGACACCGGCGGGAAGTACAGCCCGGCACGCAGGCACACCAGCAGCGCTATCGTCACCAGCCCCATCGCCACTAAAAAAGTGCCCAGCGCCGAAGGTTTGAACGCCGGGCGTGGCCCGCCGGCGAACTCACCGGGTAGTTGGGGGATGGCGGCCAGGCTGCCGAGTTTGCGCCGGCGGCCCAGTACAGGTGGACCATGCTGATGCCGGTAAAAATGCCGACGATCCATCGTGCGATGACAAAGCTCATGGCAGGCTCTCCCTGGAAAAGTCCGAAAGAGGATAGTCGCCTGAGAACTTTTTGCAGGTATTTCGTCGGCGGATAACGGCAAGATGCCACCAAGCAGTTCAAAACCCGAAAATGCGCCCATCATTCTGATCTTCAGGTTACTTCAGACTCGCCTCCACCTTCCCTGCCACATCCGCGGTTAACCACGCTTTCCACACCTCGGGATGCTCTTTCATGAACGCCTGGGCCACCTCTCGAGCTGGGGTATGGTTCTCGCTCATGGTCGCCAGGGCTTTGTTCAACGGTTCAATCGGAAATTCAACCTTTTCAAAGAATGCCGCGATCTGCGGGTGTTCTTTCTGGAACGGCGTGGACACCCCGATACTCAACTTGGACGCCAACGACCTTGTCGGCTTGGGATCAGGATTATCCGCATCCGTCAGGGTTTTCCAGGCTTCGGCATCAAAGGGTGGCTCTTGCAGTTGGATCAACTTGTAGCGTCCCATCAAGGGCGTTGGCGACCAATAGTAAAACAACACCGGCTTGCCGCGACGGATCGACGAGGCGATTTCGGCATCCAGCGCCGCCCCCGAACCGCTGCGGAAGTTCACGTAGCTGTCCTCCAGGCCATACGCCTTGAGTTTCTGTTTGTTGACCACTTCCGAGGTCCAGCCGATGGGGCTGTTGAGAAAGCGCCCTTTGCCCGGGGACTCGGGGTCCTTGAACACATCCTTGTAACGCACCAGGTCTTTCACGCTCGCAAGGTCCGGCGCCAGCGGCTTGATGCCTTTGGCGGCATCGCCCTTGACCACGTACTCCGGCACCCACCAGCCTTCGGTTGCGCCTTTGACCGTATCGCCCAACCCCACCACCTTGCCTTCGGCCTCGGCTTTGACCCATACCGGACTGCGGCCGGCCCACTCTTCGCCGATCACCTGGATGTCGTTCTTGGCCAGGGCGGTTTCCAGGGTGATGGTGGTGCCGGGCAAGGTGTCGGTGGGCAGGTCGTAGCCCTTCTCGACAATCACCCGCAGTATTTCAGTGATCAGGCTGCCGCTTTCCCAGTTCAGGTCGGCAAAATGCACCGGCGCTTGCGCCGCTGAAACCGGCAGTGAGGCGATTGACAGACTCAAAGCCGTCAAAGACGCAGCCAACAGCGTTTTCAATCCTTTCATGCCCCAGGCACCTCGCAGTATCGCAGCAAACAACGGACGGCTTTGCCGACAATGCGAAGCCTCTGAATAGTTAAGTCAACTCAACTGTAGTAGAGGTTCCGGGAGATAAAGGATGTTCTCGGTATGGGTTGCTTATTCGCTGGCCTTGAACGTTACCAGCTCGCCCTTGCGCCACTTGGCGGCCTTGCCGGTCACAGCCTTGAGCGTCTTGGTCAGGCCTTCCTGCAACTGTTCGTTGGCGGCAAACACCAGCATCACACTGTGGCCTTCCTTGAACACTATGCCCTGGCCTTCGGCAGAAGAAACGAAGGCATAGTCGCCCAGGCCGTACACCGTCAACTTGATCTCGCGGAACTTGAGTTCGAACTTGCCACCTTCGCGACTGGGCAACACGGCCGCGCGAAAATGGTCGCCCACCTTGAGTTCCAGGCGCGGTTTGTCATCCACCACCATTGCCGCTTCGGTATCGATTTCAGCGATGTAGATGCCTTCCGGCGTCTGCTCAGTGATGTAAACGAAACGGGATTGAAACTGCTTGACCAACTTTGCGCGCAAATCACCCAGCACGAACAATGCGTGCATATCCAGATTACTGACTGCCAAGGAAACGCCCCCACTTCTAAAAAAGCGCCGTCCGCCGGAGCGAGCAGCACAAAAAAACGGCCATCGCGGCACGCTTACGCAACACACATTGAAAAAACCGAAGAAGATTGCGCTGTTGCGCACCGCGGCCGGCACCGGCATTCAGGATAGGCCGCGTACCGGGTCATCAGGCGTCACAGGAAATCACAGGTTCACTAACCAGAGAATACCGGTCGACCCGCTTCAGAGAATAACCCCATTAAAAACGCAGTTTCCGACAGCCCGTACAAACGAAAACACCTTGGCGTGGAACCAGATGCCGGCCGTCGACGACCATACTAAAACAGCAACACGGGTTAAAACCACCTGTAACGCTGCTGGCGGTCAACAGGATCGATCAACAGGAGCTGACCATGCAACACGCCCAATACTACTGCTTGCACAGTCCCGACGGGTACTCCCCTGCCATTCTTTACCAAGTTGTACCTGCCGGCAGGAATTTTTTTCACATCCGTGAAGTGACCAGCGGGAGAATCAGAGGCTTTCGCAGCGACCATAGCCAAGCCTGCGAATTGGCCAAGCGACTGGAAGCCTCCCTGCACGACGGGATCGTTTCGTCACCTGGATAAGTTAACTGCGCCGCCACCCGTCAACAACTGCCATACTGGCCCGTCCATTGAAGTTTGCCCCGTGCGGGTCAGGTTTCATCAGTGCAGTTGGTTACCTCGAAGGGAAGGCGATACGTGACGGAATTTGATATTGGCGAGTTTTTCATCCATGGCGACGCAAGGGAAGTAGACGGAGAGTTTCAAGCGGTGATCGTAATGCGCGCCAAGCCACCGCTGACGACTGTCACGACGCACCAGGTGGAAAAAGACCGTTGGTTCAAGACCCTGGAAACCGCCGCTATCGCCGGAAGAGAATCCGCCCTTGCGCTCAAGACCGCCGTGGACGCAGGCGCGCTGACTTCCTGAGAATCCGATCGAACTCCCGCGCGTCACAAGTCTCCCATGCATAACGATGACCTGCTCGCATGGAGAAACCGATGGACACCACAACCCCGACACTGGAAACCCTCTTCGATCAACTGGGCCTGGATTCGAGCCAGGAAGGGATCGAACGCTTCACCGCAGAGCACCGCCTACCCGACGGTATAAAGCTGAGCGACGCGCCATTCTGGAGTGAACAGCAGGCGAGTTTCCTCAGGGAGCAATTGCATGTCGATGCAGAATGGGCGCCGGCGGTCGACGACCTCAACGCCCTGCTGCACGAGCCGGCTCAGGCCTGACGCCCTTGGCGGCTTGCGGCTTGTACCCGAGGCGCAAACCGCCCCAGTGCCGGCCATTTACCATGATCGGCACCGACAAATCGTGCATCAACTCGCCAGTATCGCGGGTGTAGGTTTGTAACAAAACCGCTTGTTGATGGCTGCCGCAGCGAATCCCTGTACGGTCGTCGAACTTGCGTTTGGTACGGTTCTGTACGGCATCGACCTGGGCATCGCCGGTCAGCGCTTGGGAGAACGCCTGGTTGTGCGTTGGCACGTAACCTTGCGGCGTACAGGCAATGGCAAACACCAGGCCCTCGTGACGCGGCAGCAGCGCCTCCTGGATCGCCGGCAAGACCTGGTCGGTGTAACCGTCAAAGCGCGTATGGTATTTGCTCGGGCTGGTATTGGGAATCGGCGTGTAGCTGCGGTCGAACAAGTCATCCAGACTGATACGGTTGTGCTGCACATCGGTTTCGAACTGTACGGCAATACGCTGCGCGCCCTCGCGCGCCAGGTCGTAGACCCGCTGGTGATAGTCATCCAGCCCGACCTGCGCCAGGCGTTCGCTGATGGTTTCGGCCTGGCCTTCCATTTGCACCGCGGCGTCGGCCAACTGCCGGGTTTGCTGGTCGCTCACGTCCAGGTCGCTGCGCATCTGTTCCACCGCATGGAACAGGCTGTCGAGTTGGGCACGGTTGGTATCGGTGCCCTGGGCGATCTCGTTGACCTGCCCTTCCACATCCGCCGCCAGGCTGGCGATGCTGTGCAACTGCTCGCCGGCGTGCTCCACTTGTTCGACGCCGGTGTGCAAGTCCGCCGACAGCTGGCGAATCTGCTCCACCACCTGAGCCGTGCGTTGCTGGATATCCGCCACCATCACGCCGACTTCATCGGTGGCCGTGGCCGTACGGCGGCCAACCCGCGTACCTCGTCTGCGACCACCGCGAACCCTCGTCCATGCTCACCGGCGCGCGCGCCTCGATCGCCGCGTTAAGCGCCAGCAGATTGGTCTGGCTGGCAATGGACTGGATAACCAGGGTCACGCGCTGGATTTCTTCACTGCGCTGGCTCAAGGCCTCGATCAGCTCACGGCTGGCATTCGCGCGCTGGCTGAGCTGGTGCATGCGTATGATGGATTGGGCCAACACTTCACGGCCTTCGGTGCTGCGTTGATTGGCCTGGCTGGCGGCGCCGAGGGCCTGGCGGCTCAACTGCGAAGTGACTTGCTCGGTGCTGATCATCACCTCGGCGCTGCTGACAATCTGCTTGGCCGCGCCCAATTGCGACTGCACGCGGGCGGCCAGTTGCTTGACCGAATAGGCTACGCCAGCGGCAGAGAGCGCATTATGGCTGGTGGTATAGGACAGGTCGCGGGTCAGCTCGCCAATCGCATCGCTCGCCGCTGACTCGGCTATCACCGGCCTGGACGTCTTCAGGCGAGGCAGCCAGATGACCAGCACAGCCAGTGGCAGGCAGAGGTAGAGCGGCAGGTTGGCGAATGCCAGGCCCAGAAGTACCAGCACCAGGGCGATGCTTTGCAAGAGTGGCACCACCCAGCCGGACATTGCGCGCGTCACCGTTTGCGGCGGCACGGCTGCGCCCATCAGCGTTGCGTCTCCAGCCATTGTTGTTACTCCGCTGTTTGTGATTATTGTCTCTGCATTAAACGCCACTATCAGGCCATTATCTATGGGCCTTTAGTGGGGTAGCGTGCGGCAGATCAATAATAGACGCAGGGTGTAACACGTGCCTCTGCGGGGGATCGCATGGCAATCCCCCGGCTTCAGCGCATCAGGCTTGGCGCTGGTGCTTGTCGATCTGCTCGTGGCGCTCTTGCGCCTCGATGCAGTACTTGGTGGTAGGGCTGATCAGCAGGCGCTTGAGACCGATAGGCTCGCCGCTGTCATCACACCAGCCAAAGGAATCTTCCTTGATGCGCTCCAGGGCGCGCTCAAGCTGCGGCAGCATGCGCTGGTCGCGATCGATAGCGTTTACCAGCCAGGTGCGCTCTTCTTCCACGGAAGCGGCGTCGGCCGGGTCAGCCGGGGTGTCCAGGCTTTCAATGGCGATACGGTTCTGTTCAATGCGCTCGTGGTGTTCCACTTTCATGTCTTGCAGCAACTTCTCGAAAAAAGCGTGCTGTTCGGCATTCATGTAGTCATCCGCCGGCATGGCCAGCAACTTTTCCTTTGTCATTGATTTCTCTATAAAAAATACGTGCATTAAGGCGAATAAGGGAGCGTTCCGGCCGACCTCTGCAGGTCTCGGAAGGGCGCCATCCATTCCAAGCGCCACCCGGCACTCAATTTACGAGGGGCGGCAGTCTAAGGCCGACTTGAGGGCGCAGCAACTGAAAAGACAGGCATTTTTTCCGATATAACCCCCAAAGGCACCAGGACGGGCTTGGCGAATGGCTATCGGAGTGCGTTTATAGCAGGAAAGTTCGTACAGCAGCTATAAGCCGCAAGCTGCAAGCGACAAGCTGTAGAGCTAATCGGACTTGCAGCTTGCAGTTTGAGGTTCAGCGCTTGAGCTTGCGCTTGTTGCGGTATTGGTCGATCACCACCGCCACCACAATGATCAAACCCTTGATGATGTCCTGGATATACGCATCCACCCCGACAAAGGTAAACCCGCTGGCCATCACGCCCAGGATCAACGCGCCGATCACGGTGCCGGTGATGCGCCCTACCCCGCCCGCCAGGCTGGTGCCACCGATGACCGCCGCCGCAATCGCATCCAGCTCGTAAGACATGCCCATGCCGCCTGACCGGTCGCAGCGCGTGCCGAGGCCACCACACCGGCCAGGCCGGCCAGAAGACCCGCGATGCTGTAGACGATGATCAGGTGGCGCTTGACGTTGATCCCCGACGTGCGCGCGGCCTGCATATTGCCGCCGATGGCATAGGTGTACTTGCCATACTTGGTGTAGCGCAGCGCGATATGGAAGATAACCGCCACTACCAGGAAGATGATCACCGGCATCGCACCATGGCCGATGGCGGTGTACGAATCCGAAAGCATGCTCACCGGCTGGCCTTCGGTGTAATAACGCGCCAGGCCACGGGCCGAAACCATCATGCCCAAAGTGGCAATAAAGGGCGGAATACCGGTGACGGCAATGATACTGCCATTGATCGCCCCCGCCAGCAGTCCCACGCCCAGGCCCATGGCCACCGGAATCCACACGGGCAAGTCCGTCAGGCTGGGGAATACCGCCCGGGAAAAATCGGACGTCTGCGCCAGACTCGCAGCGATCATCGCCGACAGCGCCAGTACCGAGCCGGACGACAAGTCGATCCCCGTGGTAATGATCACCTGGGTCACACCAATCGCCAGCAGGCCGATGATCGACACTTGCAGGATCATCAGCACCAGGCGCTGGGAGTTCATCAAGAAGCTCTGGTCCCGCACGATCCAGCCGAACACCTCAAACACCAGGCCGATGCCGATCAGCACCAGGAAGATGCTCAGTTCGGTCGGCAGTCGCCGCCGGTGCTTGACCGGTGCCGTGGCAGGCTTGTTGTCTGTTATTGCGTTCATAGCCAATCACCTTCTTATTCTGTGGCACGGACCAACCGCAGGCCCGCGCGGCTGTTCGTCAGTGGACCGCGGTCATACCGGAGGCCAGTTGCATGACTTTTTCCTGGGTCGCATCCGCACGGTCCAGGGTGCCCATCAGTTCGCCTTCGTGCATCACCATCACCCGGTCGCTCATGCCCAGCACTTCAGGCAGCTCCGATGAAATCATGATCACCGCCATGCCTTCGCTGGCGAGGAAGGAGATCAAGCGATAGATCTCGGCCTTGGCGCCCACATCGATGCCGCGAGTGGGCTCGTCCAGGATCAATAAACGTGGGTTGGTCATCAACCAGCGGGCCAGCAAGGCTTTTTGCTGGTTACCGCCGGACAAGGTGTCGATGCACTGCTCCAGGGACGGCGTTTTCACCCGCAGCTTCTTGCACATGTCTTCACACAGCGCGCGCAGGGCTTTCTGTTGGATGAAGCCGTTGCCCGAATAGTGCGGCAGTACGGCCATTTCCATGTTTTCCAGCACCGACAGGCATGGGAACAGGCCGCTGAGCTTGCGGTCCTCGGTCAACAGCGCGAAACCTTTCTCGATGGCCATGTGCGGGTCGCTGATGCGCACCGCCTCGCCATCCAGGATGATCTGCCCGCTGTCGCTTGGGGTGATGCCAAAAATGGTTTCCGCCACGTTGGTGCGGCCCGAGCCCATCAACCCGGCGATACCGAGGATCTCGCCGGCGTGCAGGTCGAACGACACGTCTTTGAACACCCCGTCCAGGCGCAGGTCGCGCACCGACAGCAGCAACTCGCCAATCGGCGTTTCGCGCACCGGGAACAACTGGCTCAGTTCACGGCCCACCATCATCGAGATCAGGCTGTCACTGTTCATGCTGTCGGCGCGTTGCAGGCCGATATAGTGACCGTCACGGAACACCGCCACTTCATCGGCGATGGCGAACACTTCGTTCATTTTGTGGGTGATGTAGACGATGCCTTTGCCCTGGGACTTGAGGTCGGCAATGATCGAAAACAGGTGGGCGACTTCCTTCTCGGTAATCGCCGACGTGGGCTCATCCATGATCAGGATGTCGGAGTCGTAGGACACCGCCTTGGCAATCTCGACCATCTGCCGCTCGGCGATGCTCAGGTTGCCAACCTGTTCTTCGGGGTCGAGGTTGATGCGCAGGCGCGCCAGCAATTCGGCGGTGCAGCGGTGCATTTCACGGTGGTTGACCATGTGCAGGCTGTTGAGCTGCTCGCGGCCGATCCAGATATTCTCGGCGATGCTCATGTGCGGCATCAGGTTGAGTTCCTGATGGATCATCGCGATCCCGGCCTTTTGCGCCGCCAGCGGCGTTTCAAACACGATGGGCTTGCCACGCAGGCGTATTTCGCCGGCGTCTGGCTGGTAAATGCCGGCGATGATTTTCATCAAGGTCGACTTGCCCGCACCGTTCTCGCCCATCAGTGCCAGCACGGTGCCGGGGCGCACGCGCAGTTGCACGTCGGCCAGGGCCACGACGCCCGGAAAGCCTTTGCTGATGTTGACGATTTCCAACAGGTAGGGTTCGTCCAGCGGCAACGGCTGGCTACCGGGAGGCGGTGAAACAGCGGCTTGAGCGAGCATAGAGAGGTACTCCATCGGCAAGGCGGGCACGACCGCCCTGCCGCTTATTGTTGTTATGTCGGGGCTATTTATGCCGGGACTATTTGAAATCTTTGACGTTGTCCGGCGTGATCAGCTGGAACGGGATCACCACGTTCTGCTCGACCGGTTCGTTCCTGGCCATCTTGCGCGCGGCGTCGACCGACTTGTCCGCCTGGCCCTTGGCATCCTGGAAAGCCGACACCGTCATATCGCCCTTGGTGATCGCGTTCAAGCCGTCCGGCGTTCCGTCGACACCGGCGATCAGTACGTCTTTCTTACCGGCCGATTTCAGCGCCATGGCCGCGCCGATCGCCATCTCATCGTTGTTGGCCAACACCGCATTGAAGTCACGGCCCTGGGTCAGCCAGTCGTTGACCAGGGTCATGCCCCTGTCGCGCAGCCAGATACCGGTCTGCTCCTGCTCGATTTTGATGTCGGGGTATTTGGCCAGGACTTCCTTGACGCCTTTGGTGCGGTTGGTGGTGGAGTTGTTCGCCAAGTCACCCAGCAGGATCACGATCTTGCCCTTGCCGCCGAGTTTTTCGGCGATGTACTGCATTTGCAGCTTGCCGGCCTCAACGTCATCGGAGACTACAGCGACAACGTCCTTGGGCAAGTCTTTCTGGTCAGGGCGACGGTTGACGAACACCAACGGGATTTTCGCCGCGGTGGCTGCCTTGATGATGTTCGCGGTCGACGCAGTGTCCACCGGGTTGACGATAATGGCGTCGACTTTCTGGCTGATAAAGTTCTCGACCTGGCTCAATTGCTTGACCACATCGGCGCGGGCGTCTTCGAACTGCAGCTGCACGCCGTCACCCTTGGGGTAGGACTTGGCTTGCTTGTCCATATCCTCGCGCAGGTAGGTGAGGAAGGTGTCATCGAAGGCGGACATGCTCACGCCTATCTTGAGGTCGGCCGCCGAGGCAACACCGCTGGCCAGGAACATGGACAGGGCCAGCGCGGTAAAACGGATCGGGGTCTTCATGAACGGTCTGTCTCCACTTTCTTGTTGGTTTTTTGGACGTTGCGTTTATCAGAGGCTGCGTTTCTCAGAGCTCGGCAGGCAGTCGGACGAGCGGTGCGCCGGGAATGCAGCAGACCAGCGCGCCCTGGTTTTCGACGCACAGCACATTAAGGAAGGAGAAGTAGAACGGCCGGGCGCGGGGCAGATCGCGGGGCGTGTGGGCGGGGCGTAAAACTCGCAGTACAGCGTTGAAGATTTTCATCTGACGGTACCTGGTTGTTTTTGATCTTGTTTTTGTTGAGTCGTCCGGATCGAGCCCGAGACGTACTTTATGCAACCTGGAAAAGACTTTATTGGAAAATAATTTCCATATCAACTTGTTTTAGAATTTTATTCTATTTTTGTTGAAACCACCTGCTGGCGCTCGGCGCTAAGGCGTGCGGCGTCCAATATCCGTGTGGTTTCCAGCGCGTCATAGGCACTGACCGGCAATGCGCCCTGCCCCTGCACTGCGGCCTGCAACTGTTGATAGAACTGCATCCAGCAGCCTTTTTCCGACGGCACCCGTTCGCGTTCCGAACCTTGCTCGAACCAGCCCCAGCGGCGGTGTTCCTCGGCGCCCCAATGATCGCCTTCGGTCTTCGGCGACTTACCGGCCAGCAGCGCTTCTTCCTGACCGTCGAGCCCCTCCACCGTGTAACAACCCGCGCTGCCACTGACACGCAACCGTGGCGCCTGGCTGTTTTGCAGGGCATTGCCCCAGAGATGCGAGATCACTCCGTTGGCGTGGGTCAGCGACACGAAAAAACCATGGTCGACGCTGGGATGTTCGGCCGTGTAGTGCAATTGCGCGAACACCCGATCCACCGGGCCGAACAACTGCAGCGCCTGGTCCACCAAGTGGCTGCCCAGGTCGCGCAACCAGCCGCCCCCGCTGGCATTGCCCACGGCTTGCGGGCTGTAGCGTTCCACACGGGATTCGAAGCGGGTGACAACGCCCAGTGCGCCCGCGTCGATCAGCTTGCGCAGGGTCAGGTAATCGGAATCCCAGCGCCGGTTCTGATAGACGCTCAGCAATACTTCATAGCGCTCAGCGGCGGTGATCAGCGCCTGGGCCTGTTCGGCGTTGGCGGCGAACGGTTTGTCGCTGACCACCGCCAGGCCATGTTCGATGGCTTCCAGCACCAGCGCCGGGCGACCCTTGAGGGTGGTGGAGATGACCAGGGCGTCGACCCCGGCTTCGACGATCTGGCCAATGCTGTCAAAAGCCTGGAGACCCGGATGATCGGTTGCCAGTTGCTGGCGACGTTCGGGTGATCGTGTGACGACCCCGACAAACGTCGCGCCCGGCAATGTGGCAATCAGCGGCGCATGAAAAAAGCGCCCTCCATGGCCGTAGCCAACCAATCCAATTCGCATGAATTCACTCCTTCTTAGAAGTGGAAACCGAGTCAAATGTGGGAGGGGGCTTGCCCCCGATGCCAGTGTGTCAGTCAAAAAAACTTTATCTGACCCACCGCCATCGGGGGCAAGCCCCCTCCCACACCGACTGTATTCCACCTGTGGATTTGCGATCAGCCGTAGAAGTGCGGACGATCCGGCAGGCTGACCTTGACGATCTGCTCACTGCCCTGCGCTTCAATACACGCATCCGCCGCCACCGCCGCCGCAAAACCATCCCACGCCGACGGCCCACCGACCTGGCCGGCACGCACGCTATCGATGAACGCCTGCAGCTCCACGTCATAGGCACCGATAAACCGATCCTTCCAGTCCATCAGAATCGCATTCGACAACTTCGCGCCGCTGCGCAGTTGCACCTGCGAAGGCTCCGGCAGTTTGGCGATACCGGTCTCCCCCACCACTTCGCACTGGATGTCGTAGCCGTACTGGCAGTTCACAAACACTTCCACGTCGATGCGCGTGCCCTTGGCGGTTTCCAGCAGCACGATCTGCGGGTCGCGCAGGTGAGCCAGGGCCTTGCTGGTCTTGCGCGGGAACACCACCTGCACCGACACGTAGTCGTCATTGAGCAACCAGCGCAGCACGTCCAGCTCGTGGATCAGGGTGTCGGTGATCGCCATGTCGGTCTTGTAGTTCTCGCCCACCGTGGGGTTGCGGTGCGCGCAGTGCAGCATCAATGGCTCGCCGATCTGACCGCTGTCGATCACCGCCTTGAGGGCGCGATAGCCTTCGTCGTATGGGCGCATGAAGCCCACTTGCACCAGGCGCTTGCCATGGGCCACTTCGGCTTCGACGATCCGGCGGCAGCCTTCGGCCGTCACGGCCAGGGGTTTTTCACAGAACACCGGTTTGCCGGCGGCTATGGCGGCGAGCACGAACTCTTCGTGGCTCGGGCCCCAGGAGGTCACCAGGATGGCTTGCACCTGCGGCGAGTTGATCAGCGCATGACCGTCCGCATACACCTCGGCGTCCAGCTTCAGTTCCGCGACCACCTTGGCAGCCTGCTCAAGGTTGATGTCGGTTACCGCCACCACCTGGCTATTGAGCAGGGTCTGGCTGCAACGACGGATATGATCACGACCGATAGCGCCGGTACCGATTACTCCAAGCTTCAACGACATACAAACACTCCTCTTGTTATTAGTACTGCCGGGCTTTCGCCAGGTGTTCATTGAGTTTTTTCGCGGCGGCACGGGTGCGCTCGCTGGTGGACACCTGCGCCACACCGACCCGCCACCATGACAGGTAGCCGTGAACCATGGTCTTGGGCAGCACCTTGATATCGATCAGCGTCGAGACGGTTTGCGTGCGCGCATCCCGCAGCGCCGCTTCAAGCTGCTCCACCGTGCTGACCTTATAAGTCTTGCAGCCATAGGCCGCCGCACTCATGGCGAAATCCACCGGCACCAGGCCGCCGTCGAGCTTGCCGCTCTCGGGGTTGCGGTAGCGGAACTCGGTGCCGAAACTGTCCATGCCGTTGCCGATCTGCAGGTTGTTGATGCAACCAAAGGCCATATTGTCCAGCAGCACCACGTTGATCTTGCGGCGTTCCTGGATCGAGGTGGCCAATTCCGAATGCAGCATCATGTAGGAGCCATCGCCAACCAGCGCGTAGACCTCCTTGGTCGGTTCAGCCAGCTTCACGCCGAGGGCGGCGTTGATCTCGTAGCCCATGCACGAGTAGCCGTATTCGACGTGGTAGGTATTCACGCCTTTGCTGCGCCAGGTGCGCTGAAGGTCACCGGGCAGGCTGCCGGCGGCGGCGACAATGATCGCGTCGTCGGCCAGGCTGTCGTTGAGCACGCCGAGTACACGGCTCTGGGTCAGGCACGAGCCGGTCAGTTCGATAAACTCGCGCAGCACGGCGCGGTCCAGGTGGTCGTCGACTTCCGGCACGAAGCCGTCGCCCGAATATTCCACGCCCTGCACACGGTCCACTTCGGCGTCCAGTTGCGCCTTGGCCTCGCGCACCTGCCCGCCCCAGCCGGAACGGTAATCGCCGAGGGCATCGGCCAGCGCTTCAAGTGCGACCTTGGCATCGCCCAGCACCTGTACGCCGTCGAGTTTCAACGCATCGCAGGGGCTGATATTCAGGTTCAGGAACTTTACCTCGGCATGCTTGAACAGCGACTTGGACGAGGTGGTGAAGTCGGTGTAGCGCGTGCCGATGCCAATGATCAGGTCCGCCTCCGGCGCCAGCAGGTTCGCCGCCAGGCAGCCGGTCTCACCAATGCCACCGACGTTCAACGGATGACTGGACACCACCGCACTCTTGCCCGCTTGAGTCTCGGCGAAGGGAATATCGAAGCGCTCGGCGAAGGCCTGCAGCGCAGCATTGGCACCCGCGTACTTGACCCCGCCGCCGCAGATGATCAACGGTTTGCGCTTGCCGCGAAACGCCGCCAACGCATCGCCGAGCATCGCGGTGGTGGGCGGGCGACGGTCGATACGGTGCACACGTTTTTGCAGGAAATAATCCGGGTAGTCCCACGCTTCGGCCTGCACATCCTGGGGCAGTGCAAGGGTCACGGCCCCGGTTTCCGCCGGGTCGGTGAGCACACGCATCGCATGAATCGCGGCGCTCATCAATTGTTCGGGCCGGTTGATGCGGTCCCAGTATTTGCTGACCGAACGAAAGGCATCGTTGGTGCTGATGCTCAGGTCGTGGAACTGCTCGATCTGTTGCAGCACCGGGTCAGGCTGGCGACTGGCGTACACATCGCCAGGCAACAGCAGCAACGGAATACGGTTGGCGGTGGCGGTCGCCGCAGCGGTCAGCATATTCGCCGCACCAGGCCCGACCGATGCGGTGCACGCATAGATCCTGCGGCGCAGGTGCTGCTTGGCAAAGCCGATGGCCGCGTGGGCCATGCCCTGTTCGTTACGGCCCTGATGCACCACAAGGTCGCCGCTGTCCTGCTCCAGCGCCTGGCCCAGGCCGAGCACATTGCCGTGACCGAAAATCGTGAACACCCCGGCGACGAACTTGCTCTGCACGCCATCGACTTCGATGTATTGGTTATCCAGAAACTTCACCAGGGCCTGGGCCATGGTCAATCGGGTGGTGGTCATGTCGCGCCCCTTATCGTTTCTGCAAGTGGGCGATACTTGCCCCCAAGGCCTGCCGGATATCCGCCAACTCGTGCACGCTTGCCGCAAACGGTTCGAACGACAGGTAGCCGCTGTAACCGGTGCTGAGCAGCGTGTCGATCTGCGCGGCGTTGCCGAGAATGTCGCCCTCGCCCACCAGCACGCGGTGGCCGTCGCTGATCGCGTTGAGCGGCGTCTGGGCATCTTCCACGCCGGAGATATGCACCAGGCCGGTGAGCTCGGGGAAGAACTCATGCTCGTTGGCCAGGTGATGGTGGAAGGTGTCGTGCACCACACGGAACACATCCAGGCCGCCGATGGCCTTGATCGCGTCAACGGCCACGCGCTTGCGGCGCAGGGCGGACACTTCGAAGCCCAGGGGTTCGACGAAACCGAGGATCCCGTACTCACGCAGGATCGGCGCCAGCTCGCTCAAGGCGGTGCGCAAACCTGCCGCGCGCTGGGCGTCATTGCGGGTGTCGCCGGGCTCATTGAACGGGCACATCACCAAGCCTTGGGCACCGCATTCACGGGCATAGCTGGCCAGCTCGATCGCCTGGGCACGGCGTTCGTCGTTCCAGACGTCAAAGGGGTACAGCGCGTTGATCGACAGCACCCTGATGCCCTGCGCCGCGCACAATTCACGTACGCGGCTGGCGGGCAGGCCGTATTCGATCTGGCGGTCCTTGAGGTCATTGCGGATCTCGATGGCATCGCACTTGAGCGCGACCGCCAACTCGATAAAGTCCGGCAGGGACAGGTTTGGCGCGACCATACGGTTGAGGGCAAAGCGTAGCGGCGATTTCATTGTTGTTCTCCGTCCAAACCGTTTAAAGGTCCAGCAGCCAGCTGTGCTGCGGGTCGTTGTGGAAATGCCAGGCACGCTTGGGGCCGGCCATGACGTTGAGGTAATAAGACTCGTAGCCGTACGGCACGCTGACCGGGTGGTAACCCTTGGGCACCACCACCAGGTCACTGTTTTCCACGGCCATGGCCTGGTCGATGCTGCGATCGTCGGTGTACACCCGCTGGAACACGAAGCCCTGGGGCGGGTTGATCTGGTGATAGTAGGTTTCTTCCAGGAAGCTCTGGTGCGGCAGGTCATCGGTGTCGTGCTTGTGCGGCGGATAGCTCGACGAGTGCCCCGACGGCGTGCGCACTTCCACCACCAACAGCGAATGGGCCGGTGAGGTGTCGGGCAGGATGTCGCACACATAACGGGTGTTGGCGCCTTTGCCGCGCACGCTGCGTTTGCAGTCCTCGGGGCGGATCAGGCGCGGCTCGTAACCCTGCGCACCGGGCGCGGCGCAGACCGCAATCTGCACGTCGCTCAAGGCGGTGACCCGGGCCGTGGTGCCGGGCGGCAGGTAGGCGGCGAACGGCGATTTATCGTCGAACACCGACTGGCGATCGCCCAGGTTCTGCCAGTCGAAACCTTCGCCCTCGATGTTCACTCGACCGCTGAGCAGCACCAGGCACAGTTCTTTATCACCCGCGTTGACCGGCAGGGTTTCGCCGAGGCTCAGGCGATGGGCCGAGAAGCCCACGTACTCCAGCCGCCCTTCTTCGAGGGCGACCATGGTCTGGCCGCGTTTGCTGCTTTTGACCAACAGACTCATTGTCCAACCCTCTCAGTGAGAAGCGCGCGCAAGGTGTCGTAGCCCTTTTTTGCATAGATATAGCTGGGCGCCACCGCCGGGTCCTGCTCGGCTTCAACCACCAGCCAGCCCGCATATTTCGCGGCCATCAGCACATCGAGCAGTTCGGCAAAGTCGATATCGCCATCGCCGGGCACGGTGAAAGTGCCGTTGACGATACAGTCGGGAAAGCTCCACATCTGGTTGCGCGCCAGTTGCACCACCGGCTTGCGCACGTCCTTGAAGTGCACATGACAGACCCGGTCGATGTGCTTGCGCAACACCTCAAGCGGTTCGCCGCCGCCCATATAGCAGTGGCCCGAATCGAACAGCAGACCGACTTCCGCACCGGTGCGGCGCATCAACTGGTCAATGTCTTCCGGGGATTCGACGTAGGCGCCCATATGGTGGTGGTAGGCCAGGCGCACGCCCTGGGACAGGGTGAAACGTGCAAGCTCGGTGAGTTTGTCGGCGTAGTCCTGCCAGGCCTGCTCGCTATGGAAACGCGGGCGTTCGATCAGGCGAATACGCGAGCCCTGGATCGAATCGGCCACCTCGCCATACACCAGCACGGTGGCGCCGTTGTGCTTGAGTAACTCGACATGGCCGGCAATCGCCTCGATTTCTTCGGCCACCGAACGCCGTGCCAGGCGGCTGGAATACCAGCCGGAGACCAGCGCCAGGTCATAGGGGCGCAGCACATCGCCGACGCCCTTGGCGTCCTTGGGGAATTTACCGTTGAGTTCAAAACCTTCGTAGCCGATCTCCTTGCCTTCGCTCAAGGCGGTGCTCAAGGGCGTTTCGCCGCCCAGGGCCGGCAGGTCGTCGTTGCTCCAGGAGATCGGGTTGATGCCAATTCGGATTGCGGGCATGGCTGCACCTTTTGTTTTTATCTTCAGAATTCACTGGGATCTGCTTTCTGTGGGAGGGGGGCTTGCTCCCTC
>NZ_JAFHKI010000122.1 GCF_016937615.1 Pseudomonas lactucae
GGCTCAGCAATCGTTGGTTATTCTTTGATTTCTCGCGGAGTAACTTGTGATGCTGATAATCTTGTTGACTATCAGTCTGACTCCACAAGCACCCACACGAATTGCTTGATTCAGTTGTTAAAGAGCGGTTGGTTAAGATGTTTCGTCTCAACCGAGGCGCGCATTCTACAGCAGCCTCATTTGCTGTCAAGTGGTTATTTTCAGAAGCTTTCGAAGATTTCTTCAACAACTTCAACCACTTGCGCTTTCGATCTCTCGTCAGCGGGAGGCGAATAATACAGCATTGAATTATGTGGTCAACCCCCTCTTCAGAATTCTTTTCCCTGATTTAACTGCGACGCCAAAGACGCCTGCTTATATAAGGTGGGGCCGCATCCTTCCCCTTGGACCCGCTATACCCGCTATAGATGTAGCCAAGCGCCTGGACGATGCTTTAACCGCAGCAGGTCTTTTTTTTCACACGAGGAACAGTGATCATCGCCTCCCCCAACCGCGAGGAACCAAAACCATGGAATTGATGCTGGAAGCTGTTGCGCTGTTTGCACTCAAGCTCGTGCACGAGACAGACGACGGCAGCCCGGTGTTGAGAGACGACCTGGTGATGGACGGGTATGAGCGGGAGGTGTTTGGGTTGTTGGTGCGGCAGGGGGACCTTCGCGGGATCCTGCTTAAGATTGATGAATGTGTTACGCAACTGCTGAATTGCTTGGGAGGCGTTAACACAGTGTTGGGCCGCGAACTGCAGCGGTTGGCCAACGATGTGCAGAACATCCATCAGCTCAACGAACTTCGCCCGCCGCTAACCCTCCTCAAGGACTATCTGAAAGACATCCAATAATGTCTGCGATCAACATCCAGGCCAGGTAGGCCGCCATGCCGGTGCGACAAGGCTACCTGGACTGAAAGGTCTCAAGGTACGCCAGGATGTTATCGATCTTCTCCTGGTCACTGATACCCCAGAAAATCATGCGCGTGCCGCTCACCACTTTCTTGGGCGCTTCGATATAAGCGGCGAGTTTGTCGCGGGTCCAGACCACGCCGGAGTTTTTCATTGCATCGGAATATTGGTAATCAGTCGTGGTTCCCGCTGGCCTTCCGATGATGCCATTGAGCTGCGGCCCAAACCCACCCCGTGCGCCTTCGCCGACGCTATGGCAGCCACCGCAGGTCTTGGTGAAGAGCTTGCCGCCCGCCTCGGCATCACCGTCCGCAAGAGCCGTGGCGGTGTTGAGGATCAGGGCGAAGGTGAGTAAGGCGTATTTCATGGCGCGTTCCACATTGGCGGGTACGGCGAATTATGCCTGTTTGCCCGGATCGTGTCGTACCTCCCGGCAAGTACGCAACCTAGACAGCTCGAGCGACCACCCATCGTTTAAAAAACATCCAATCGAACCTAATCCGCCACTGCCCACTCCACCTAACTGAACCCTGATGGTGGAGTAAGGATCATGGCTCAGCCATCGATTTTGGTGCTGGAAGACGACGAGATTATTCGGGCGTTGATGGTGGATGTGCTGGAAGATTTCGGCGCAGTAGTGACGTCGTTTCCTTCGGCGGATGACGGAATAATTTACCTGGAACGGGGCGATGAACCGGTGGACCTGATTGTCAGCGACATCCAGATGCCGGGATTGCTCAATGGCTATGACTTGAGCCGGGTGGTGGCCCACCGCTGGCCAGAGGTGCGAGTGTTGCTCACGTCCGGCAACACCAAGCTCGCGGCGCAACTGGGCGGATCGGTGCGGTTTCTGCCCAAACCGTGGAGCACTCAACATCTGCTTGAATGCGTGCAAACGGCGCTGGCCTAGCAGGGACCGTGCATGCACTGATAGCGTCGCGATATCATCCAAATCGAACTTCAAGGTAGCCGCTGCGGTCATTAGAGAGCAAGGAGCGATTATTCTGATCGCTGGTCAGGTTTTTCGTCTTGCGCGTACAGAGAATGGTCATGAGTTGTGTAGAATCGTCGCCCATTTTCTTGCGTCACTCATGGCCGGCAGGCCCACAGCTCGAGCTTATTGAATGCATTCACAGGCCCATGACGTCAGTGCGCCCCCATTGCTGGAAGCATTGCGCAAGGGCACGGCCCTGCTGCATGTAGCCCTGGAAAAACGCCTGCCGTTTTTTTCCGAGTGCCTGGATGCCAGCGCTTACCGACGCTTGCTCCAGGCGTATTACGGATTTTACGCACCGATGGAAGCGGCGTTGCGTGACTGTGAATTGATTCCTGAAGGATTCGACCAGGCACTGCGTGTAAAAACGCCGAGCCTGGTGAGCGACCTGCGCGCCCTCGGCCTGAACGACAAGGCCATCAACGCCCTGCCCCGCTGCGCCCATTTGCCATGCCTCGACACCCCGGCCGCCTGTCTCGGCGCCCTGTATGTGCTGGAAGGCGCGACTCTGGGTGGCCAGGTTTTGCGTCGGGAAATGCTCCGGCGTCTAGGGCTGGACGAGAATAGCGGCACTGCGTTCCTCAATGTATACGGTGCCGAAACCGGTCGACGCTGGAAGGAATTTCTCGATTACCTGGGTCGCATGTCACTGGACACCTCAGCTACACAGAGGGCGGCGCAAGCGGCCCGATCGACATTCAGCTGCTTTGAGCGATGGCTCGACAGCCAGGAGGTACTGCTATGAAACCCGATGATTTTGAAGAGCTGCTTGCCAACTGCGCCGACGAACCCATTCGCTTTCCGGGAGCGATCCAGCCTCATGGTGTACTGCTGACATTGTCGGAGCCTGCCCTGAATATCATTCAGGTCAGCGCCAACGTCGGCACATTGCTCAACCGTGCGCCCGAGGCGCTGCTGGGCCAGCCGCTGCACACTTTGATCGGCGCGGAACACGCGCAGGCCGTGCAGGCCATGGCGGAGCACGACACGTTCTTCGACGCGCCGGCGCTGCATGTCACCCTCAATGGGGCGACATTCGAAGGCTTGCTGCATCGCCATCAAAACGTGCTGGTGCTGGAATTCGAACCGCACCTGGAGGACTTCAAACCGCGCGCGCTGCAAGGCCGCACGAGTGATCTTGGCAAAATGTTGCAACGCTTGCAGTCGGCGAAAACCCTGCAGGCGCTCTACGAAATCAGCGTGAATGAAATCCAGGCCATGACCGGCTATGACCGCGTTCTGATTTACCGTTTCGAAGAAGAAGGCCATGGCCAGGTGATCGCCGAAGCGTCGGGGCCGTCCATGGAGCTGTTCAACGGACTGTTCTTCCCCGCGTCCGACATTCCCGAGCAAGCGCGCGAACTGTATCGCACCAATTGGCTGCGCATTATCCCCAACGCCGCCTACGAGCCGGTGCAACTGCTGCCCAAGCTGCGCCCCGACACCGGCGAGCCGCTGGATCTGAGCTTTGCGACCTTGCGCAGCGTGTCGCCGATTCACTGCCAATACATGCAGAACATGGGTGTGCTGTCGTCCATGAGTATCTCGCTGATGAAGGGCGACACACTCTGGGGCCTGATCAGTTGCGGCAACCGCGAACCACTGATGGTGCCTCACGATTTGCGCATCGCCTGCCAGACGATCGGCCAGGTGCTGTCGTTGCAGATCAGCGCCATGGAAGCGCTGGACCTGAGCCGTCAGCGCGAAGAAAAAGTCGATGCACTGGCGCGCCTTGACCGGGCGATGAAAGCGTCGGACGACAACGTCTTCGATGGCCTCGCCCAACAAGGCCAGTTGCTGATGGACCTGACGCTGGCCGGCGGCGTAGCGATCATTGAAGACAAGCAATTGCACCGCTACGGTAACTGCCCGGAGCCGGCGCAAATCCGTGCGCTGCACAAATGGCTGCAAGAGAGCGGCGAGCCGGTTTTCTCCAGCCATAACCTGGTTTCGGTGTATGCGCCGGCCTTGGAGTTCCAGCAGGTGGCCAGCGGTGTCCTGGCCATGAGCCTGCCTAAACCGGTGGACAACGGCGTGCTGTGGTTCCGCCCGGAAGTGAAAGAGAACATCAACTGGAGCGGCGACCCGGAAAAACCGCTCAACCTGGAAAACTCGCCCGCCGGCCTGCGTCTTCGCCCACGCACCTCGTTTGAAATCTGGAAAGTGGTCATGGCCGGTATCTCCACCAAGTGGAGTCACGGCGACTTGTTTGCCGCCAACGACCTGCGCCGCTCAGCCCTGGAAAACGACCTGGCACGCCAGGTAAAGCGTGAGCAGCAAGCGGTGCGCGCGCGGGATGATCTGGTGGCGGTGGTGTCCCACGATCTGCGCAACCCGATGACCGTCATCTCCATGCTCTGCGGCATGATGCAAAAAGCGTTCAGCTCCGAAGGCCCTCACACCTCGCGGCGGATTTCCTCAGCCATCGACACCATGCAACAGGCCGCCGGACGCATGAATGTGCTGCTGGAGGACTTGCTCGACACCTCGAAAATCGAGGCCGGGCGCTACGTGGTCAAGCCCGTGGCACTTGACGTGAGCCAGATGTTCGATGAGGCGTATTCGTTGCTCGCGCCGCTGGCGATGGAAAAGGGCATCGACCTGTCGTTCAACGCCGAGCCTGGCCTGCAGATCAACGGCGACCCGGAGCGCTTGTTCCAAGTGCTGTCGAACCTGATCGGCAACGCTATCAAGTTCACTCCGCGCCAGGGCAATATCGGCATTAGCGCCATGAGCAATGGCGAAGAGATTGTGTTCTCGGTACGCGACTCAGGCGAAGGCATCGCGCCCGAGCAGTTGCCTTACGTATTCGACCGCTATTGGACCCAGACCGAGAACAACCCCACCGGCAGCGGGCTGGGGTTGTACATTACCCAAGGTATTGTCCAGGCCCACGGCGGCAAGATTGTGGCAGAGAGTGAAGTGGGCCGTGGCAGCGAGTTCCGGTTCACGGTGCCCAAGGTGCTTGAAAGCTCACTTCTCTGACGTGATAGAAATGCGCGACTGGGAAGTGCACGGCCCTTTGTATTTCCCGCCCCCCCAGCCTTAACAAAACACTGACATTCATTGCGTTAACCTTGCCGGTTCAACCCCGGTCGAGCTTCTCCCTGCATGCCGCACCCTGACACCCTGCCCGATGTTATCGCCGGCCCCCTGCTGCGACGGCTTGAGCCCCGACGCCTGGTACTCTGGCTGGTGGGTAGCCGCCCCCTGGCCATGACCCTGAGACTGCTTGTGGCCGGGCAATGCGTGAATATCCCGCTGGGCGAGGATCATTGTCAGGTCATACCGGTGGGTCGCCAGGCGTTTATCCATCTGATCGACGTGCCGTTGAGCGAGGCGCTGCCGCTGGATGTGATCATCGACTACGACCTGTTGGTCGACGGCACCGGCATTGCTCAGTGGGCGCCGCATCTGCTGTATGCCAACCGGCAAACCCCGAGCTTTATGTTGCACAGCCGTATCCATCAATTGGTGCATGGCTCCTGCCGCAAACCTCACCACAGCGCCAACGAAGGCCTGCTCTGCGTCGATCGCCTGCTGGCCAGCGCCAATGCCCCGGCCGATCGCCCGGCCTTGCTGATGATGAGCGGCGACCAGGTGTATGCCGACGATGTGGCTGGGCCGATGCTGCGTGCGATCCATGGGCTGATTGCGCGCCTGGGTCTGTTCGATGAATACCTGGAAGGTGCCGTGGTAGACGACAGCGCCAGTCTCTACGGGCATCACGCCAGCTACTACAACCGCGCCGATCTGCTGCCCGCGCTGGATAGCAATGAGACCCTGCGCGAACGTTTTTTTGGTGGCGTGAAAAAGCCGATTTTCACTAGCAGCACCGCCGATAATCACCTAGTGACTTTCGCCGAGGTCATGGCGATGTACTTGCTGGTGTGGTCGCCCACACCCTGGTCCCTGATTCCCCTACAGCCACCGCAACTGAACGCCGATGAAGCCGCGCGCTACGCCCGCCAACAGGTGCAGGTGGATAAGTTTCATAATGGCTTGCCGGGCGTGGCACGGGTATTCGCCCATCTGTCCACCTTGATGATCTTCGACGACCACGACATCACCGACGACTGGAACCTCAGCGCCCAGTGGGAAGAAACCGCCTACGGCCATCCGTTTTCCAAACGCATCATCGGCAATGCCTTGCTCGCCTACTTGCTATGCCAGGGCTGGGGTAACAACCCGGATGTCTTTGTCGATATGATGGAGCAAACCCGGAGACTGACCACCCAAACGCACAACAATCACCTGAATGCCGCTACGCAGGACGACCTGTTGGCGACCCTGTTCAGGTTCCAACAGTGGCATTACGTACTGCCGACCACCCCCGCGCTGGTGGTGCTCGACACCCGTACCCGGCGTTGGCGCAGTGAGTTCACCCTCAAACAGCCGTCCGGCCTGCTGGATTGGGAAGCGTTGAGCGAACTGCAGCAGGAACTGCTCGACCACCCCTCGGCCATCATCGTCTCGCCCGCGCCCATTTTTGGCGTCAAGCTGATCGAAACCGTGCAGAAAATCTTCAGTTGGTGCGGTCATCCGCTGCTGGTGGATGCGGAAAACTGGATGGCCCACCGTGGCGCGGCCCAGGTAATCCTCAACATCTTCCGCCACTCGCGCACACCCGGTAACTACGTGATTCTCTCGGGGGACGTGCATTACTCGTTCGTCTATGAAGTGCTGATCCGCCATCGCAACGCCGGCCCACGGATCTGGCAGATCACCAGCAGCGGCATCAAGAACGAATTCCCCCCGCGCTTGCTGGAATGGTTCGACCGCCTCAACCGCTGGCTCTATTCGCCACGCTCGCCGCTCAACTGGTTCACGCGCCGACGCACCATGCAGGTGGTGCCGCATATCCCGGAACATGCCGAGGCCGGTGAACGGCTGTGGAATTCAGCCGGGATCGGCCAGGTGTTTTTCAACGAGCAAGGCCAGCCTGAAGCGATCTACCAGCACAACGCCAACGGCAAGCCACGCACGCGAATGAAAGCGCCGCAGCAATAGCCAATTGCCACTTAACGCCTAATATGCAGTGACCCCTATTCAAAGCACCCAAGCCACGTTGTACAGTTAGCCCAAGCCACGGAGTATCGGCGTCAACATGGGTCCGCCTCGGTAGCCCGCCCAGGCAAGGAGCGCAAAGATGAACGATATTTCCGGCGGTCGCTCGTTGACGGAGGATGCGGCTCTCGTCAACGCAGATATATTGCATATCCTCCTCGAATTGGTCAGCGATGGGATCTGGGACTGGAACGCCAATACAGGGTTCGTCTACCGCAACCCGGGTTGGTACGAAATGCTGGGCTACCCCCGTCACGCTCTGGATAACAACATATTCACCTGGGAAAACGTGATCCACCCCGACGATTACAACCAGGTGATGGCGCTGTTTGATGACTACATTCACCGTCGTTCCCCCAGCTTCCAAACCGAGTACCGGTGCCGCAAAAAAGATGGCAGCTACCTGCGAATCGAAGACCGGGCCTACGTGATTGCGCGCAACCCCGACGGCTCGGTGGCGCGAATGGTCGGCGCGCTGCGGGACCTGCAGGTACGCAAAAGCGCCATCGAGCAACTGGAGCAACGCAACCTGTCGCTTGAAGCCCTGGTGGCGGAACGCACGCGGGAACTGTCACGCGTCCACCAGCAGTTGCAACTGCAGATCGATGAAAACCGCCTCTTGGCCGAGCGTGACGCGCTGACCCTGATCGCCAACCGCTATCGGCTGCAAAACGTGCTGTTGGATGAGTGCAACCGCGCCCAGCGCTTTTGTCTCCCGCTGGCGTTGATCGCAATAGATATCGACAATTTCAAACCGATCGCCGATCGCTACGGCCATGGCATGGGCGACCAGATCCTGCTACGAGTGGCGGAGTGCCTGGAAAGCTGTGTTCGCCCCGGTGATCTGCTGGCCCGCTGGGGCGATGATGAGTTCATGGTGGTCCTGCCCGAAAGCTCGCTGGACACGGCCAGAGAGCTGGCCGAAAACATCTGCCTACAGATAAGAAACACGCCGGTGCACGACAGCTTTAAAGTCACCCTGAGCCTGGGTGTGGCCGAGCACCTTACGGATGAATCCCCCGCCGCACTGATAGCGCGTGCCGATTCAGCGCTGTATCGCGCCAAGGCTGCGGGGAAAAATAGCGTGTCAGCGTAGGCCTCTTGTCAGCGCACCGGCGGCGCGTATTGGATGCCACCGTTGTTCCACAGCGCATTGAGCCCGCGCTTGATCTTCAACACGCTGCCCTGGCCGATATTACGCTCGAACACTTCACCGTAGTTGCCCACCTGCTTGACGATCTGCACCACCCAATCCCTGCGCAGCTTCAGGTCCTTGCCGTACTCACCATCAGCACCCAGCAGCCGCGCCACGTCCGGGTTCTTGCTGGTCTTGGCTTGCTCTTCGACGTTCTGCGAGGTGATGCCCATCTCTTCGGCGTTGAGCATGGCGAACAGGGTCCACTTGACGATGCTGAACCACTCGTCATCGCCCTTGCGCACCAGCGGGCCCAGGGGCTCCTTGGAAATAACCTCCGGCAGCACCACGAACTCCTCCGGGTGAGCCATCTTGATACGCTGGGCATACAGCCCCGACTGGTCCGTGGTCAGCACATCACAACGCCCGGCCTCCAGGCCCTTGGCGCTTTCGTCAGCGGTGTCGAAGGTGATCGGCGTGTATTTCATGCCATGGGTGCGAAAGTAATCGGACACGTTAAGTTCGGTGGTGGTGCCTGCCTGGATGCACACGGTGGCGCCGTTCAATTGTTTGGCGGCAGTCACGCCGAGCTTGTTGTTCACCAGGAAGCCGATGCCGTCGTAGTAAGTAACGCCGGTAAATACCAGCCCCATGCCCGAATCACGGGAGCTGGTCCACGTAGTGTTGCGCGAGATCAGATCGATTTCGCCGGATTGCAGTGCGGTGAAACGTTCTTTGGCGGTCAGTTGGGTGAATTTCACTTTTGAGGCATCACCGAACACAGCGGCCGCCACGGCGTGACACACATCCACATCGATGCCGGTCATCTTGCCCTGGCTGTCAGGGACGCCAAAGCCTGGCAACCCGTCGCTCACGCCACACTGGATAAAGCCTTTTTTCTGGATCGCGTCCAGCGTGGTACCCGCGTGAGCACTGCCGGCCAGGCCCAGGATGAAGGCGACGCTGACCGCGGCCAATGAGGTCTTGAGGTTTTTCATGCGACTCACTCCTTGTCGAACTTTATAAGTCGGCGCCGTACCACACACGCCGTTTTTTTGTTGACCGGCAGTATCCATGGCATTGCAGCGTTGCCACAAACGACCTTTTGGCAACAGCTCCTTCCGATTTGGAATGACCCGGCGACTTTATTTCGTTTGCGACAAGGCCTGGCCCACAGCTTAGATAAAAAGGAGCCCGCCACTGCCGAGTCCCAGAGTCATGAGCCGCGAAACCATCAGTCAATCGATTTCCTTCGTTCACCCCATCCACCTCAGCCACGGCAACAACGCCGAGGTCTGGGACACCTCGGGCAAGCGCTATATCGACTTTGTCGGCGGCATCGGCGTGCTCAACCTGGGCCATTGCCACCCGGCCGTGGTGGAAGCGATTCGTGAACAGGCAACCCGGCTGACCCATTACGCGTTCAACGCTGCACCGCACACGCCCTACATTGAGTTGATGGGTCGTCTGACGGCGTTTATCCCGGTGGGCTACCCGATCAGCGGCATGCTCACCAACAGCGGCGCGGAAGCGGCGGAAAACGCACTGAAGATCGTGCGCGGCGCAACTGGCCGTACGGCGGTGATCGCTTTTGATGGTGGCTTCCATGGTCGCACTCTGGCCACGCTCAACCTCAACGGCAAGGTCGCGCCCTACAAACAAAAAGTCGGTGTACTGCCCGGCCCGGTGTATCACCTGCCTTACCCCAGTGCCGATAATGGCGTGACCTGTGTCGAAGCGCTGAAGGCCATGGACCGCCTGTTCAGCGTGGAAATCGACATTAACGATGTGGCGTGTTTCATCATTGAACCGGTGCAGGGCGAAGGTGGTTTCCTGGCTTTGAACATTGAGTTCGCCCAGGCTGCGGGGCTTTTGCGATGAGCACGATATCCTGCTGGTTGCCGACGAGATCCAGTCCGGATTCGGCCGCACCGGCCAACGCTTTGCCTTCTCGCGGCTGGGCATCGAACCGGACCTGATCCTGCTCGGCAAAAGCATCGCCGGCGGAGTGCCGCTGGGTGCGGTGGTCGGGCGCAAGGCGTTGATGGACAACCTGCCCAAGGGTGGCCTCGGCGGGACTTATTCCGGTAACCCCATCGCCTGCGCAGCGGCATTGGCAACCCTCGATGTGATGACGGATGAGCATCTACACACATGGGGCACCCAGCAAGAAGAAGCCATCGTCAGTCGGTACGAGGCTTGGCGCGCGCAGCACCTGTCGCCTTACCTGGGCCGTTTGACCGGCGTGGGTGCCATGCGCGGCATAGAACTGGTGTGTGCCGACGGTACACCCGCCCCCAAGCAACTGGCCCAGTTGCTGAACCTGGCGCGCGATGCCGGCTTGCTGTTGATGCCCAGTGGCAAGTCTCGGCACATCATCCGCTTGCTGGCGCCGCTGACGATTGAACCTGCGGTACTGGAAGAAGGACTGGATATCCTTGAAGCGTGCTTCAAGCAGTTGGTTTAACCCCCTGCATCCGCAGACCGGCAGCCTGACCGCGCGATAAGGGCATTGTGCTGCCTTGACCTGATCCCCCTCCCCCCTGAAAATGCGCGACGCTTTTTTGTCTTCTCCGTTTACTGAAGTAGTGAAATTTCAATGTCCGATTCTTACACCGCACACTCCACCGAAGAATCCGTAGTCGCCTTGCACGCCAAAGCCGAATACGAAAACGCCATCAATCTTTCACAGCATGTGCCTGCGGCCAAGATCATCAGCGAGATGGTGTTGGACGCGTTCCATACCTCCAAGGAAAGCGATCAGATCCGCGAGTTGCGCATCGCCATCCGTCAGGCCCATGATGCCTTCGATGACGACAAGGCCTACGACCTGATGGGCCAGCTCAAGCAGTTGAAAGACGCCGAGGCTGCCGACAACATCGCGCTGGAAGACCTGAGCAGCAAATTCTCGATCAGCCGCATCCTGTCCAGCTTCAAGGACGACCCCGAGTTCCAGGAGCTTGTCTACGGCCTGGCCCTCAAAGTGCTGAACCAGTCTCACCAGGCCATCAGCAATCCGAGCGCCGGCAAGGGCAAGGCCGCCCGCCCCAAGAAAGAAGCCGAAGTATTTGTGATCAGCAAGGATGGCATCAGTGTCACCCTGCCGCTGCGCACGCCACGTTCCAAGCTGAACGTCGACCGTGAAGCGTTCGAGTTCCTGGGCTTCAACTTTGTGGGTGACGGTGATGAAGCCGAGCTGGAAGTGGAGAGCTTTGTGGATAACGCCGGCGTCGAGCAGCCGCTGAGCCGCAAGAGCGTGATCACGGCCTTGCAGCAGCAAAGTGCCTTTGACGGATACAGCATCGCGCAGCAGTAACCCAGGACCAAACGTGGCGACGGTTGGGGTCAGGCCAGTTGCAACTTGTGCTTCAGGCTCTGCATGACCTGCGCTTTGTTCTGCAGGTAATCACTCAAACCGCGCGCGCGCAGATTGCACGCGTCGCAGTGACCGCAGCCACTGCCGATGATCCCGTTGTAACAGGTCAGCGTGCTGTCACGCACCAGCTCCAGGGCATCGTGGTAATCGGCCAATGCCCAGGTTTCAGCCTTGTTCAGCCACATCAGCGGGGTGTCGAGGCGCACGTCGTATTCCATGCCCAGCTTGAGCGCCTGGTTCAACGCCTTGACGAACTCGTCGCGGCAATCGGGGTAGCCGGAGAAGTCGGTTTCGCAGACGCCGGTGATCACCGCCTCAGCCTTGACCTGGTACGCGTAAATCGCCGCCAGGGTCAAAAACAGAATATTGCGACCTGGCACAAAGGTGCTGGGCAGGCTGTCACCCGAGCTGTTCACGGTGGGTACGGGGATGTTGTCGCGGGTCAGGCTGCTGATGGCCAGTTCGTTGAGCAACGACACATCCATCACTTTGTGGACAGTGGCGCCCAACTGCCTGGCAAGCTTCTGGGCGACTTCGACTTCCGCCACATGGCGCTGACCATAATCGAAGGTAATGCAATGCACTTCGTCGTACAGCGCCAGCGCCTGGATCAGACAGGTCGTCGAATCCTGGCCGCCACTGAACACCATAACGGCTTTTTTACTCATGGGTTTGCTTCCTGCATCAGGAGGAGATAGAAACAGTTTAAAGGCCATATCATAAAAAACCCCGCGCTTCTTGCGAAGGCGGGGCTTTTTGTTGCTTGGACCACTCAGTGTGCGTAAGTCAGCAACAGCTCTTTCGGCACTTGGAAATCCAGGGACATCATCACGCTGAGCGCGGTGATGGTGAAGATCGAGAACACGAACAGCTTGCGCGCCCAGACGGTGTCGTCCACCGCCTTGTAGCCGGTCCAGGCCATGTACAACCAGTACATGCCCATGGCGGCGGCGACGGCGAGGTAGCTCATGCCGGCGTAGCCACTGAAGGTCAACATCAAGGTCGCCACGAGGAAGGCCAGGATGTAGAGCAGGATGTGTTTCTTGGCAACCTGGATGCCACGCTTGACCGGCAGGACCGGGATCGACGCAGCCAGGTAGTCGTTGAAACGGAAGATCGCGATGGCGTAGGAATGCGGCATCTGCCACAGGCTGAACATCACCAGCAGCACCAGCGCGGCCATGTCGAAGCTATTGGTTACAGCCACATAACCAATCACCGGCGGCATCGCCCCTGACAGACTGCCCACCAGCGTGCCGTGCACCGACTTGCGCTTGAGGTACAGGCTGTAGAGGCCGACGTAGATGACAAAACCGATCACGGCAAACAGCGCCGCCAGCGGGTTGGCCACCTTGTACAACAGCGCCACACCGGCAACACCCAAAACGGTCGCGAAGATCAGTGCCAGCTTCAGGGAGATCAGGCCCTGGACCAGCACGCGATTCTTGGTGCGCTCCATCTTGATGTCGATGTCACGGTCGATGCAGTTATTGAACACGCAACCGGAAGCCACCACCAGGGACGTACCGATCATCGCAGCCAGGAAGATGGCCAGATCGACATGTCCCTTGGAGGCCAGGAAGAAACCGCCCGCCACAGAAAGCACGTTACCGAAAATGATCCCCGGTTTGGTGATTTGGATAAAGTGCTTAAGCGACATCGGGTCTTACCTCACTTCGCCATCATGTAGGTGTGGATGCTGAACATGATCCACAGCGACAGACCAACCAGCAGAACGATCACCAGGCCGGCGAACACGAACGCAATAACGTTCTCGCGCTGGGCCTCGGAGCGGTCCAGGTGCAGGAAGTACACCAGGTGAACCAGCACCTGGATCACCGCGAACGCCAGGACGATCATCAGGGTGATCGACTTCGGCAAGGTAGGGTACATCACCAGGCCGAACGGGATCAGGGTCAGGATGACCGACAGGATGAAACCGATAGCGTAAGACTTTACGCTGCCGTGGCTTGCATCGTGGCTGTCATGGGAGTGTGCATTAGCCATTACAGAGTCCCCATCAAGTAGACGACGGTGAATACGCAGATCCAGACCACGTCCAGGAAGTGCCAGAACAGGCTCAGGCAGCTCAGGCGCGTCTTGTTGGTGTTGGTCAGGCCGTGTTTATTGACCTGATACATCATCACCGCCATCCACAGCAGGCCGGCCGAAACGTGCAGGCCGTGGGTGCCGACCAGCGTGAAGAACGCCGACAGGAAGCCGCTGCGGTGCGGGCCGTAGCCTTCGGAGATCAGCAGGTGGAACTCGTTGATCTCCATGCCGATGAAGCCCAGGCCGAACAGGAAAGTCAGGCCCAGCCAGCTCAGTACGCCTTTCTTGTTGCCCTTGTAGAAGGCCAACATGGCGAAGCCGTAGGTGATCGAACTGAACAACAGCAAGGCGGTTTCGCCGAGCACGTAAGGCAGTTCGAAGATGTCGTGGCCCGACGGGCCACCCGCTACGTTGTTTACCAGTACCGCGTACACCGCGAAGATCGACGCAAACAAGATGCAGTCGGTCATCAGGTAGAGCCAGAAACCGAAGACGGTCATTGGCCCCGAGTCGTGGTGATGGTCATCGTGCCCATGATCATCGACATGGGCGTGTCCAGCATTGGTCACTAAGTTCGACATGGTTTAAGCCTGTTCCAACGAGGTTTCTACACGGTTGGCCGGGATTTTCTTCTCGGCGACCAGGCGAGCGTGCTGCTCGGCTTCGATGCGCTCGATCGTTTCGACCGGCACCATGTAGCCTTGATCATCACGTGCTGCGTGGACAATGAAGTAGCCGATGGTGCCCACCAGGCTCACGATTGCCAGCCACCAGATGTGCCAGATCATCGCGAAACCGAACACAGTCAACAGCGCACCCATCACCACGCCTGTGGCGGTGTTGCTTGGCATGTGGATCGGTTCGTAGTGCTTGGGTTGCTGGTACGCAGTACCGTCTTCCTTGGCTTCGGTGAACGCATCGATGGTGTTCGCAGTCGGGATCACGGCGAAGTTGTAGAACGGCGGTGGCGACGAGGTCGACCATTCCAGGGTGTGGCCATTCCATGGGTCGCCGGACTCGCACATGTTCTGCTTGCGATCACGCACGCTGACATACAACTGGATCAGCTGGCAGGCGATACCCACAGCGATCATCACCGCACCGAACATGGCGACGTACAGGTACGGCACCCACTCAGGGTTGGTGGTGGCGTTCAGACGACGGGTCATGCCCATGAAGCCCAGTGCATAGAGCGGCATGAACGCGACGAAGAAGCCCGAGATCCAGAACCAGAACGCAGCCTTGCCCCAACCTTCGTGCAGCTTGAAGCCGAACGCTTTCGGGAAGTAGAAGCTGAAGCCAGCGATGTAGCCGAATACCGCACCACCGATGATCACGTTGTGGAAGTGCGCGATCACGAACAGGCTGTTGTGCAGCACGAAGTCAGCACCCGGGATGGCCAGCAGTACGCCGGTCATGCCGCCGATGGCGAAGGTCACCATGAAGCCCAGGGTCCACAGGACCTGGCTGGTCATGCGCAGACGACCGTGGTAGATGGTGAACAGCCAGTTGAATAGCTTCACCCCCGTCGGGATGGAAATCAGCATCGTCGCCAGGCCGAAGAAAGCGTTGACGCTGGCCCCCGAACCCATGGTGAAGAAGTGGTGCAGCCATACCATGAAGCCCAGCACGGAGATCGCGCCCGAGGCGTAGACCATCGAGTGGTGACCGAACAGGCGCTTGCCGGTAAAGGTCGAGATCACTTCGGAGAAGATACCGAACGCTGGCAGGATCAGGATGTACACCTCAGGGTGACCCCATGCCCAGAACAGGTTCACGTACATCATTGGATTGCCACCAAGTTCATTGGTGAAAATGTGGAAATCCAGGTAACGGTCAAGCGACAGCAGCGCCATGGTAGCGGCCAGGATCGGGAACGAAGCCACGATCAGCACGTTTGCCCAGGTGCAGGTCCAGGTGAAGATCGGCATGTCCATCAGCTTCATGCCAGGGGCGCGCATTTTCAGCACGGTGGCCAGGAAGTTGACCCCCGTCAGCGTCGTCCCAAGCCCTGATAACTGTAGCGCCCAGATGTAGTAGTCCACACCCACGCCAGGGCTGTACTGAATGCCCGACAGTGGCGGATACGCAACCCAACCGGTCTTGGCGAATTCGCCGACACCCAGGGACACGTTGATCAGCACCACGCCGGACACCAGCAGCCAGAAGCTCAGGGAGTTCAGGAACGGGTAGGCAACGTCACGCGCACCGATCTGCAGCGGCACCGCAAGGTTCATCAGGCCGGTGAAGAAAGGCATCGCCATGAAGATGATCATGATCACACCGTGGGCGGTGAAGATCTGGTCATAGTGTTCAGGCGGCAGGTAGCCAGGCGAACCTTCGGTGGCCATGGCCAACTGGGTACGCATCATGATGGCGTCGGCAAAGCCGCGCAGCAGCATGACCATGGCAACGATGATGTACATCACGCCGATTTTTTTGTGGTCGACCGAAGTCAGCCACTCGGTCCACAGGTAGGTCCACTTCTTGAAGTAGGTGATACCTGCAAACAGTGCCAGACCACCCAGCGCGATCATGGCGATGGTAATCATCACAATCGGCTCGTGGAACGGGACCGCATCCCAACTTAATTTACCAAACATCGTTTACTCCTCTGCCCCAGCAGTTGAATGCGCGCCCGTGTCAGAACCTTCAACCGCGGCCACTTCTTTCTTCTCGTGCTTGACCGGCTTGCCTGGTTTCATGCCTTCGTACTTGTCGACGATTTTCTGAAACAGGTTCGGCTCGTACGCGGAGTACAGGGCGACTGGGTTGTTCTGGCTTGGTTTGGTCAGGGCGTCGTATTCAGCTTGATCAAGCTGTTTAGGTGCGGCCTTGACTTCGGCTACCCAGGCGTTGAAGTCTTCCTGGCTCGTCGAGATCGCTTTGAATTTCATGCCGGTGAAGCCAGCGCCGCTGTAGTTCGCGGAGATGCCTTCCATTTCAGCTTTCTGGTTGGCGATCAGGTGCAGCTTGGTCTGCATGCCTGCCATCGCGTAGATCTGGCCGCCCAGTGCAGGGATGAAGAACGAGTTCATCACGGCGTCGGAGGTGATCTTGAAGTTCAGCGGAGTGTGCTCCGGGAAGCGGATCTGGTTAACCGTGGCGATACCCAGGTCCGGGTAGATGAACAGCCACTTCCAGTCCAGCGCGACCACTTCGATGTTGATCGGCTTGGCGTCGGATTCCAGCGGACGGTACGGGTCCAGAGCGTGGGTCGACTTGTAGGTCACATAACCCAGGGCAATGATGATGAGGATCGGGACCAGCCACACTGCGACTTCGATCTTGGTGGAGTGCGACCACTTCGGCGCGTAGGTGGCGCTGGTGTTCGACGCGCGGTATTTCCAGGCGAAGGCGAAGGTCATGATGATCACAGGGACCACGACCAGCAGCATCAGCAGGGTGGCGGTGATGATCAGGTTGCGTTCATCCAGACCGACCTGTCCTTTTGGGTCGAGCAAGGTCCACTTGCAGCCTCCCAGCATTAACATCATGCCAAGCAGCGGCAAAAAGCCTAGTAATCGGGGGTACCTGTTTTTACTCATCTCACGACCTCTAAAGCAGCTTGCGCAATGCAGTTGGGTTTTGATCGCCAACACTTCACCCTGCCAAGGGTTGGCATTTCTCTTCGATTGAATAAGAGCCTGCCCGTCACGTCATACACGTACGCTTCACGGACCTGCGGTGAGTTCTTATTCGATTTCGTGGTTAAAGGCCTTGTTACAGACCAATTCCGTTTGGTGCGGATAGTTGAAAGGCTGCCGGAACCTTGGGGTCGCACAGAGCCATCCATCTGCTCCTCGACCGCTCCGATGCTCAAATATTGAACAGCATCGGACATTCAGTGCGGGCGATTGTAGTTAGCTGGCGATGTATAAACCATGTCTTATAAAGAAATAATTTTTATCGAAAGCAGCAATAATCCTTCACCAATATTGCAAAGGTTCGCGATGTTATCGTGTTCGATTCTCAACAAAAACCACAAAAATTGCCGTGTTATAGGGCAAAACGCCACGCCCCTTACCCCCGGTAAGGGCCTGCAAAACCTTTCCAAGTCCCCATAACACAAGGCGTTCGGACATCGGGCAAAGGCGCATCCGGCGTGAGGTCCAAGGCAGGGCGCGAACCACGAACTGACAGCACTATTTGGCCAAAAAGTGCAAATTTAAGCGCTGCCACAGCGGGTCAGAAACGTCCTGCGGCAACTTCCGTGTGACAACATGTCGCACACTGCGCGCACCCAAAATTGTCCGGCGTCACGCTCTGTTCACAAAACCTGCACATGCAAAAACGCCCCAGCCTTCTTTCCAGAAGGACCGGGGCGTTTCAGTGAATGGCTCAGGCCTTGCGCTGGCGATTACGATAGATGCCCAGAGGCACCAGGATCACCGTCAGCACGAACGCCACCAGCGCCCATTGCGCCAGGGACAGCCCAAGAATCGGCGGGTACGGCGTGCTGCAGAAGCCATCGACCTGGAAGCCCAGCGGAAACACCTTGGCCAGCGGCAGGTCATCGACAATGGGTTGCAGCACATCGACGCCGCAACTGACCTGCGGAAAGAACTGGGTGTACACATGGTGGCCGGCCGCAGCCACCCCGCCGAGGGCGCTGAGCACCACCAGGCCTTCGAAAAAGGTCAGGGCACCCTTGCTGCGCATGGCTGCGCCGAGGAACGCGAAGACCGCAATCAATAACAGTGCGTAGCGCTGCAGGATGCACAGCGGGCAAGGCGCCTCGCCGAGCACCACCTGCATGTACAACGCACCGCCAATCAGCGCCAGGCAGATGATGCCCAGCAACACCAGAAAGCGCCGCTCCTTGCCTAAACGCAGTTCGTCACTCATCCCCGTATTCCTTAGTTTGGTTGTGGCTATGGCCGCAAGTTTACACACAGAGTGTGGTTAAAACAGAAGGGGGTTAACGGGGGATTAATCGGGAAGAATGAGCGAAGCAAATGTGGGAGGAACCTGCCCCCTCCCACAGTGTTGTTTCGGAAAATCTATTCCAGGGCAGCCGCCGGGCCGAAGAATTCATAGCGGCTCTGCTTCTCCGGCACGCCCAAGGCCTTGAGGTGGCGCTTGACCGCCGCCATGAAGCCTTTAGGACCCAGGAAGTACGCATCCACATCACGTTGCTCAGGCAGCCATGCCGCCAATTGCTCCTGGCTCAGCAGTCCGACCTTATCCGCCGCCGCGCTCACACCATCGTCCTCGGCATAGCAGTAGAAGCGCTTGAGCTGCGGATGCTTGGCCGCCAGTGCATCCACCCATTCGCGAAACGCATGCACCCCGCCATTGCGCGCACAGTGAATGAAGTGCACCGGACGCTCGGTGGCCAGGGCCGCTTCGAGCATCGGCAGGGTTGGCGTGATGCCGACTCCGCCGCTGATCAGCACCAGCGGTTTGTCGCTGTCTGCCAGAGTGAACTCGCCCGCTGGCGGGAACAGGTCAATCGTCGCGCCGACCTGTAACTGGTCATGCAAGTAGTTGGACACCCGCCCACCCGCTTCGCGCTTGACGCTGATGCGGTACTGGCCGGCATCGGTCAAGGCCGACAGGGAATAGTTGCGGCGCACTTCTTCGCCATCGAGCACCAGCTTCATGCCGATGTACTGGCCGGGGGCCGCGCTGAGGATCGGGCCGTTATCCACTGGCGCGAAATAGAACGAGGTGATCTCGGCGCTCTCCTCCACGCGCTTGACCACGCTGAATGCCCGCGCACCGCGCCAGCCGCCGGGAGCCTGGGCCTTTTCTTGGTAGATCGCGGCCTCGGCGCCGATCAGGATATCCGCCAGCTGGCCGTAGGCATTGCCCCAGGCCGTCATCACTTCAGGGGTGGCGATCTCGCTGCCCAGCACCTCGGAAATCGCCCGCAGCAGGCAAGCCCCCACGATCGGGTAATGCTCCGGCAGGATCTGCAGCGCCACATGCTTGTTGATGATCTTTGCCACCAGGTCGCCCAATTGGTCGAGCTGGTCGATATGCCGCGCATACATCAACACGCCATTGGCCAAGGCACGTGGCTGGTCGCCACTGGCCTGATGGGCCTGATTGAACAGCGGACGAACCTCAGGGTACTCGGACAGCATCATGCGGTAGAAATGGGTGATCAGCGCTTCACCGCCGCTTTCCAGCAAGGGCACGGTGGATTTGACGATGGCACGGTCTTGGGCACTAAGCATGGGAGCCTCCTGGGCTTCTTTACTGATTGCCTTTCTCTACTCAGTATTCGTGCCAACTCATAACCTATTGTTTTTAAAGCCTATAACTTAAATGTAGTCAGTATGACTTCCTACACTTTATAGTCATACGGACTACAAGGAGTCGTTATGACTGCGCAATCGCTGCTCACCACCCTGCTGCCTCTGGTCGCCGACCTGTCCCGCGACCTGCCCGAAGGCGAGCGCTACCGCCGCCTGCTGCACGCCATGCGCGCCCTGCTGCCCTGCGATGCCGCCGCGTTGTTGCGCCTGGACGGCGAATGGCTGGTGCCACTGGCGGTCGATGGTTTGAGCGACGACACCCTGGGCCGGCGCTTCAAGGTCAGCGAACATCCACGCTTCGCCGTACTGCTGAGCAGCCCTGGTCCGACCCGCTTCGACAGCGACAGTCAGTTGCCCGACCCCTATGACGGCCTGGTGGATGGCCTGCACGGGCACCTGCAAGTGCACGATTGCATGGGCTGCCCGCTGTTCGTCGACGACCAGCCCTGGGGCCTGCTGACCCTCGACGCGCTCGACACCGAACGCTTCGAGCGGGTTGAACTGGAGGCCCTGCAAGCCTTCGCCAGCCTCGCGGCGGCCACCGTCAACGTGGCTGAACGCATCGAGCGCCTGGCCTTGCGCGCCGAAGACGAGCACCAGCGCGCCGAGATCTACCGCCAGGCCAGCGGCCAGCAGCACAAAGAAATGATCGGGCAGAGCAAGACGCACAAACGTTTGGTCGAGGAAATCAAACTGGTGGGCGGCAGCGACCTCACCGTGTTGATTACCGGTGAAACCGGGGTGGGCAAGGAGCTGGTCGCCCAAGCCATTCACGCCGCATCAACCCGCGCGGACAAACCGCTGATCAGCCTCAACTGCGCCGCCCTGCCGGAAACCCTGGTGGAAAGCGAGCTGTTCGGCCACGTACGCGGCGCCTTTACCGGCGCGCTGAACGAGCGCCGGGGCAAATTCGAACTGGCCAACGGCGGCACTTTATTCCTCGACGAAGTGGGCGAGCTATCGCTGACCGTGCAGGCCAAGTTGCTGCGGGTACTGCAAAGCGGCCAGTTGCAACGGTTGGGGTCGGACAAGGAACACCAGGTGGACGTGCGCCTGATTGCCGCCACCAACCGCGACCTGGCCTTTGAGGTGCGCAACGGCCGCTATCGTGCCGATTTCTACCACCGCCTCAGCGTGTACCCACTGCAAGTACCGGCCTTGCGTGAACGCGGGCGGGATGTGTTGCTGCTGGCGGGCTTTTTCCTCGAACAGAACCGCTCACGCATGGGCCTGGGCAGCCTGCGCCTGACCAGCGACGCCCAGGCGGCGCTGCTGGCGTATAACTGGCCAGGCAACGTGCGCGAGCTGGAACATTTGATCGGACGCAGCGCGTTGAAAGCCCTGGGCAACTGTCGCGAGCGTCCGAAGATTCTCAGCCTGAGCGCCCAGAACCTGGATTTGCCTGATGTCAGCGCACCGGTCATTGAAGAACCCACCCCAGTAGCGGCGATAACCGGCGACCTGCGCCAGGCCACTGAGCATTACCAGCGCCAGGTGATCAGCGCCAGCCTGGAACGCCACCAGCACAACTGGGCCAGCGCCGCCCGCGAACTGGGCCTGGACCGCGCCAACCTGGGCAGGATGGCCAAGCGCCTTGGAATGAAATAGGTCAGGTCACCACAACCAAATGTGGGAGGGGGCTTGCCCCCGATAGCGGTGGGTCAGTTGAAAATAGGCTGGCTGACACA
>NZ_JAFHKI010000123.1 GCF_016937615.1 Pseudomonas lactucae
AAAAAGTATCCATGAAAGACATGGATAAAGTGGCCGAAGACAAACTCAAAGCACCGATCACCTACAACGTGAACGGAGGCTGGGTAGCCTGGCTACAACACTACTTCGTGACGGCGTGGATTCCTCAGCCCGGCCAGAACAACGCGGTACTGGCACGCAAGGACAGCAAAGGCAATTACATCATTGGCTACACTGGCCCGGCGATGACCGTCGCTCCAGGCGCCAAGGCTGAAACCAGCGCCACACTGTATGCCGGCCCGAAAAGCCAGGCAGTGCTGAAAGAGTTGTCCCCAGGTCTGGAACTGACTGTGGATTACGGCATCCTGTGGTTCATTGCCCAGCCAATCTTCTGGTTGCTGCAACATATCCACAGCATCGTCGGTAACTGGGGCTGGTCGATTATCTTCCTGACCATGCTTATCAAGGGGCTTTTCTTCCCTCTGTCGGCTGCCAGCTACAAATCGATGGCGCGTATGCGTGCAGTGGCCCCGAAACTGGCCGCGCTCAAAGAACAACATGGCGATGATCGGCAGAAAATGTCGCAGGCCATGATGGAGCTGTACAAGAAAGAGAAGATCAACCCGTTGGGTGGATGCTTGCCGATTCTGGTGCAGATGCCGGTGTTCCTCTCGCTGTACTGGGTACTCCTGGAAAGCGTGGAAATGCGTCAGGCGCCGTTCATGCTGTGGATAACTGACCTGTCGATCAAAGACCCGTTCTTTATCCTGCCGATCATCATGGGGGCGACCATGTTCATCCAGCAGCGCCTGAACCCGACTCCGCCGGACCCGATGCAGGCCAAAGTGATGAAAATGATGCCAATCATCTTCACCTTCTTCTTCCTGTGGTTCCCAGCCGGTCTGGTGCTGTACTGGGTGGTCAACAACGTGTTGTCGATCTCTCAACAGTGGTACATCACACGTAAAATCGAAGCGGCTACCAAAAAAGCCGAGGCGTAATTTACTCTGTGGGTAACCACTCAAGACGCCCCCTAGTGGGGCGTTTTGCTTTCCGTCATTTTTCTCCTGGAACCTGCTGATGAGCGCTCCCCGTGAAACCATCGCTGCTGTTGCAACCGCTCAAGGTCGCGGCGGTGTCGGTATTGTGCGTATTTCCGGGCCGCTCGCCGGTCATGCAGCCAAGGTGATCAGCGGTCGGGAGCTGAAACCGCGTTATGCCCATTACGGTCCATTCCTGGATGCCGACGATAGCGTGCTGGACGAAGGACTGAGCATCTATTTCCCCGGACCGAACTCCTTCACCGGTGAAGACGTCCTCGAATTACAAGGCCACGGCGGTCCGGTCGTACTGGATATGTTGCTGCAACGCTGCCTGCAACTGGGTTGCCGCCTGGCACGTCCAGGTGAATTCAGTGAGCGGGCATTCCTCAATGACAAGCTCGACCTGGCCCAGGCCGAAGCCATTGCCGACTTGATCGAAGCCAGTTCTGCACAGGCGGCGCGCAATGCCCTGCGCTCGCTGCAGGGCGCCTTTTCGTTGCGTGTGCATAACTTGACCGAGCAATTGATCAGCCTGCGCATCTATGTTGAAGCGGCGATTGATTTTCCAGAGGAAGAAATCGACTTCCTCGCCGACGGTCACGTTCTGGCAATGCTGGATAAAGTCCGCGAAGAGTTATCCACAGTGCTGCGCGAAGCCGGGCAGGGTGCCTTGCTACGTGACGGCATGACCGTAGTCATCGCGGGGCGGCCCAATGCCGGCAAATCCAGTCTGTTGAATGCCCTGGCGGGTCGCGAAGCGGCTATCGTCACCGAGATTGCCGGTACTACCCGGGATATCTTGCGCGAACATATCCACATTGATGGCATGCCGCTGCACGTGGTCGACACCGCAGGTTTGCGCGATACCGACGACCAGGTGGAAAAAATCGGCGTGGAGCGGGCGCTCAAGGCCATCGGCGAAGCCGATCGCGTGTTGCTGGTGGTGGACGCCACGGCACCGGAGGCTGTGGATCCTTTTGCCTTGTGGCCGGAATTCCTCGAGCAACGGCCGGACCCCGCCAAAGTCACATTGATCCGCAACAAGGCGGACCTCACGGGCGAAGCCATCGCCCTGGAAACCAGTGCAGATGGCCACGTGACTATCAGCCTGAGTGCCAAGTCGGCCGGGGATGGCCTTGAACTGCTGCGTGATCATCTCAAAGGCTGCATGGGCTACGAGCAAACCTCGGAAAGCAGCTTCAGTGCACGCCGCAGGCACTTGGAGGCGCTGCGCCATGCCAGTGCGGCGCTGGAGCACGGTCGGGCACAGCTGACCTTGGCGGGGGCAGGGGAGCTGCTGGCGGAGGATCTGCGTCAAGCGCAGCAGCTGTTGGGTGAGATCACCGGTGCGTTCAGCTCGGATGATTTGCTGGGGCGGATCTTTTCCAGTTTTTGCATCGGTAAATAGTCCTGGACTGACCCCAGGCAGGCCATTCGCGCCTGCCTGTTCCGCTCGTTTCAGAGCATTCGAACACCTCATTTGAAAATCACATCGATCGACACGGCTTTTCCGTGGGCGGTATTGACGCCTATGGAGGCTTTTGTGTGGATTAAGCCCTGTGAATAACCGCTCCTGTGCCCAGTTGATAACAGGGCTCGAAACCTGAGTAAAAACCCCTCTGTGGATAAGCACCTGTTTAATCCACAGGCTTAAAGCACTTATCCAAGTACCTCATTGGCACATGACCACAGACTTTTGAATCGCTGTACACAACGTAAAACAAGGCCTGTAGCGATCTATCCACAGAAATGATGCTCAGTAGAAATAAACATAAAAACAAAGATCTTATAAATTTCTTTCTTTTTAATTTCTATTGTCCGTGAATCATCCACAGCTGGTTAAATTTTGTGCAGAGGGTTCTTTAGGAACGGCTAAGTCCCTATACTTGCCGGCATTGCTCCAAAACTCTTTCAACAGACAATTCCTGATTACCTACATAAGCAGGCACGAGGTGCGTGGTGGATTTCCCTTCCCGTTTTGAAGTGATCGTCATCGGCGGCGGTCATGCCGGTACCGAGGCAGCACTGGCGTCAGCACGCATGGGCGTAAAAACCCTGTTGCTGACGCACAACGTGGAAACCCTCGGTGCCATGAGTTGCAACCCCGCCATTGGCGGGATCGGCAAAAGCCATCTGGTCAAGGAAATCGATGCCCTTGGCGGTGTCATGGCTATGGCTACCGATAAGGGTGGCATTCAATTTCGCGTGCTCAACAGCCGCAAAGGCCCAGCCGTACGGGCTACACGGGCTCAAGCCGACCGTATCCTCTACAAGGCTGCGGTGCGTGAAACCCTGGAAAACCAACCCAACCTGTGGATTTTTCAACAGGCAGCTGATGACCTGATCGTCGAACAGGACGTAGTGAAGGGTGTCGTCACCCAAATGGGCCTGCGTTTTTTCGCGCAATCCGTGGTGTTGACCACCGGCACCTTCCTCGGCGGACTTATCCACATCGGGATGCAGAACTATTCCGGCGGCCGCGCCGGTGATCCGCCGTCGATTGCCCTGGCCAAACGCCTGCGTGAATTGCCGCTGCGCGTCGGTCGCTTGAAAACCGGAACCCCGCCGCGTATCGACGGGCGTTCTGTGGATTTCTCGGTGATGACCGAACAAGCCGGTGATACGCCAATTCCAGTGATGTCGTTCATGGGCTCCAAGGAGCAGCATCCCAAACAGGTGAGCTGCTGGATTACCCACACCAATGCGCGTACCCACGAAATCATCGCCGCGAACCTCGACCGTTCGCCAATGTATTCCGGGGTGATCGAAGGCATCGGCCCGCGTTACTGCCCATCGATCGAAGACAAGATCCACCGCTTTGCCGACAAGGAAAGTCACCAGGTCTTCATCGAACCCGAGGGCTTGACCACGCATGAGCTGTACCCGAACGGGATTTCCACTTCCCTGCCGTTCGACGTGCAAATCCAGATCGTGCAATCGATCCGCGGCATGGAGAACGCACACATTGTGCGTCCGGGCTACGCCATCGAATACGACTACTTCGACCCACGTGACTTGAAGTACAGCCTGGAAACCAAGGTGATCGGCGGCCTGTTCTTCGCCGGTCAAATCAATGGCACCACCGGCTACGAAGAAGCCGCGCCCAGGGTTTGCTGGCCGGAACCAACGCAGCACTGCGTGCGCAGGGCAAAGACAGCTGGTGTCCGCGCCGTGATGAAGCGTATATCGGCGTGTTGGTCGATGACCTGATTACATTGGGTACCCAGGAACCGTACCGGATGTTCACTTCCCGGGCCGAATATCGCTTGATCCTGCGTGAAGACAACGCCGACCTGCGCTTGACCGAAAAGGGTCGCGAACTGGGCCTGGTCGATGATGCGCGCTGGGCTGCGTTCTGCAAAAAACGCGAGAGCATTACGCTGGAAGAACAGCGCCTGAAGAGTACTTGGGTTCGTCCGGGGACCGAGCAGGGCGACGCCATCGCCGAAAAGTTCGGTACGCCTCTGACCCACGAATACAACTTGTTGAACCTGCTGTCCCGTCCGGAAATCGACTACGCTGGCCTGGTCGAAGTGACTGGCAGCGGCGCAGAAGATCCACAGGTCGCCGAGCAGGTTGAAATCAAGACCAAATACGCCGGTTACATTGACCGCCAGCAGGACGAGATCGCCCGGCTGCGTGCCAGTGAAGACACCAAGCTGCCTGTGGATATCGACTACACCGGGATTTCCGGGTTGTCGAAGGAAATTCAAAGCAAGCTGGGGATAACTCGGCCGGAAACTCTGGGCCAGGCGTCACGTATCCCTGGTGTCACCCCGGCAGCCATTTCGCTGTTGATGATTCATTTGAAAAAACGCGGCGCGGGCCGTCAGTTGGAGCAAAGCGCTTGAGTTCGTTGGTCACCTCGCTACACGCCGAAGAGTTATCCACAGGTGCGCGTCAGTTGGGCGTCGACCTTACCGCCGCCCAACACGAATTGCTGCTGGGCTACCTGGCCCTGTTGATCAAGTGGAACAAGGCTTACAACCTCACGGCGGTGCGCAATCCCGACGAGATGGTGTCCCGGCATTTGCTGGACAGCTTGAGCGTGATGCCCTTCATCGAAAACGGTCGCTGGCTGGACGTCGGCAGTGGCGGCGGCATGCCGGGTATTCCCCTGGCCATCCTGTTTCCCGAGTCGCAAGTAACCTGCCTGGACAGCAATGGCAAGAAAACCCGTTTCCTCACCCAGGTCAAACTCGAACTCAAGCTGAATAACCTGCAAGTTATCCACAGTCGCGTCGAAGACTTCACGCCTGAACTGCCATTCAACGGCATCGTGTCCAGGGCGTTCAGCAGCATGGAGAACTTCAGCAACTGGACCCGTCACCTGGGCGACCGTGAAACCCGCTGGCTGGCAATGAAGGGCGTCCATCCAAGCGATGAGCTGTTAGCATTGCCGGCAGACTTCCACCTCGATAGCGAACACGCCTTGGCCGTACCCGGTTGCCAAGGCCAACGCCATCTGCTGATACTGCGCCGCACGGCATGATTGGGAACACAAGCAAGAATGGCTAAGGTATTCGCGATAGCGAACCAGAAAGGTGGCGTGGGCAAAACCACCACCTGCATCAACCTCGCAGCATCCCTGGTCGCGACCAAGCGCCGGGTGCTGCTGATCGATCTCGATCCACAGGGCAACGCCACCATGGGTAGCGGTGTGGATAAACATGGCTTGGAAAACTCGGTCTATGACTTGCTGATCGGCGAGTGCGACCTGGCCCAGGCCATGCACTTCTCCGAACACGGTGGTTATCAACTGCTGCCGGCCAACCGCGATCTGACCGCGGCGGAAGTGGTGCTGCTGGAAATGCAGATGAAAGAAAGCCGTCTGCGCAGCGCCCTGGCGCCGATCCGCGATAACTACGACTACATTTTGATCGACTGTCCTCCGTCACTGTCGATGCTCACGCTCAACGCGTTGGTGGCCGCCGACGGGGTGATTATCCCGATGCAATGCGAGTACTACGCGTTGGAAGGGTTGAGCGACCTTGTGGATAACATCAAGCGCATCGCCGAACTGCTCAACCCGAACCTGCAGATCGAAGGTCTGCTGCGCACCATGTTCGACCCGCGCCTGAGCCTGATGAACGATGTGTCGGCCCAGCTCAAGGAACACTTTGGCGAGCAGCTGTATGACACCGTGATCCCACGTAACATCCGCTTGGCCGAAGCGCCGAGCTACGGCATGCCGGCGTTGGCGTACGACAAGACTTCGCGTGGCGCCATTGCCTACCTGGCGCTGGCCGGCGAGATGGTTCGCCGTCAACGCCGCACTTCCCGCCCCGCTGCAGCCCAGCCAACTTAAGGAATCCCCATGGCCGTCAAGAAACGAGGTCTCGGACGTGGACTGGATGCACTGTTGAGTGGTCCGACCGTCACATCGCTTGAAGAACAAGCGGTGCAGGCCGACGAGCGCGAGCTGCAGCATCTGCCGCTGGACCTTATCCAACGCGGTAAATACCAGCCGCGCCGTGACATGGATCCCCAGGCGCTGGAAGAGCTGGCCAACTCGATCAAGGCCCAGGGCGTGATGCAGCCGATCGTGGTGCGTCCGATTGGTGCCGGGCGCTTTGAAATCATCGCCGGCGAACGCCGCTGGCGCGCCAGCCAACAGGCCGGTAAAGAGACCATCCCGGCGATGGTGCGCGATGTGCCGGATGAAACCGCGATCGCCATGGCGTTGATCGAGAACATTCAGCGTGAAGACCTCAACCCGATCGAAGAAGCGATCGCCCTGCAGCGTTTGCAGCAGGAATTCCAGCTGACCCAGCAACAAGTGGCCGAGGCGGTGGGTAAATCCCGCGTCACCGTGTCCAACCTGCTGCGCCTGATCGCGCTGCCGGAAGTCATCAAGACCATGTTGTCCCATGGTGATCTGGAAATGGGTCACGCCCGTGCATTGCTCGGTTTGCCCGAAAATCAGCAGGTTGAAGGGGCGCGACACGTTGTCGCACGAGGGCTCACCGTTCGTCAGACCGAGGCCTTGGTTCGCCAGTGGCTCAGTGGCAAACCTGCACCGGTCGAAACAGCCAAACCTGATCCGGATATTGCCCGTCTCGAACAGCGCCTGGCCGAGCGGCTGGGCTCTGCGGTGCAAATTCGCCACGGCAAGAAAGGCAAAGGGCAATTGGTCATCGGATATAACTCCCTTGATGAGCTTCAAGGCGTCCTTGCCCACATCCGCTGAAACATTTGCTTATGTAGCGCGTGATCGGAAATCACTACCCGACAGTTGAATAGGGGCAGAACCGCCCCTATACTCTGCGCGCATTTTGTCGGCACAAATTATGCCAAGTTATTGATTTCCGGCAGCCGACCATTGAGGAGCAAGAGTGATGGAAACCCGCACGCCAAACACGTTGCCGTTCCATCGCTTGGCCGTTTTCCCGGTTTTATTGGCTCAATTTGTCATCCTGCTGATCGCCGCGTTGGCGCTTTGGTACGGGCATGGAGTCGTAGCTGGGTATTCAGGACTTTGCGGAGGCCTGATAGCCTTGCTGCCCAATATGTATTTTGCTCACAGGGCCTTTCGGTTTTCCGGCGCCCGAGCAGCCCAGGCTATCGTCCGGTCTTTTTATGCCGGCGAGGCAGGGAAACTGATTTTGACGGCAGTGCTGTTTGCACTGACCTTTGCAGGTGTGAAGCCATTGGCGCCGCTGGCTGTATTCGGCGTCTTCGTGTTGACCCAACTGGTCAGCTGGTTCGCTCCCCTGCTAATGAAAACAAGACTTTCGAAACCTTAGGGCGTTTGAGGCAACCATGGCAGAAACAACCGCTTCGGGCTATATCCAGCACCACTTGCAGAACCTGACTTTCGGTCAGCTTCCCAACGGCGGCTGGGGCTTTGCCCACACCGCAGCAGAGGCCAAGGAAATGGGTTTCTGGGCTTTCCACCTGGATACTCTGGGTTGGTCGGTCGCATTGGGTCTGATCTTCGTCCTGATTTTCCGCATGGCGGCGAAGAAGGCGACATCCGGTCAGCCAGGTGCTTTGCAGAACTTCGTTGAAGTATTGGTCGAATTCGTCGATGGCAGCGTCAAAGACAGCTTCCATGGCCGCAGCCCGGTGATCGCACCGCTGGCACTGACCATCTTCGTCTGGGTGTTCCTGATGAACGCCGTCGACCTGATCCCGGTCGACTGGATTCCTCAGTTGGCCATCCTGATCTCCGGCGATCACCACATTCCATTCCGTGCGGTTTCCACCACGGATCCTAACGCCACCTTGGGCATGGCCCTGTCGGTGTTCGCGTTGATCATTTTCTACAGCATCAAGATCAAGGGCATCGGCGGCTTCATCGGCGAACTGACCCTGCACCCGTTCGGCAGCAAGAACATCTTCGTTCAAGCCCTGCTGATCCCGGTGAACTTCCTGCTGGAATTCGTAACTCTGATCGCCAAGCCAATTTCCCTGGCTCTGCGACTGTTCGGCAACATGTATGCCGGCGAGCTGGTGTTCATTCTGATCGCTGTGATGTTCGGCAGCGGTCTGCTCTGGCTTAGCGGCCTGGGCGTAGTTCTGCAGTGGGCGTGGGCTGTGTTCCACATCCTGATCATTACCCTGCAGGCCTTCATCTTCATGATGCTGACCATCGTCTACCTGTCGATGGCGCACGAAGAGAACCATTAAGGCCAGTCTCGACTAGTCTGATGTCCTTCCCGGTGAAACGGGAAGGTGGCCCACCAGGGCTATGAAACGATTTGTTTTACCGCTTTAAAATCTAAAAAACCTAAACCATACGACGTAAAAGTCGGGAGGAAAGATGGAAACTGTAGTTGGTCTAACCGCTATCGCTGTTGCACTGTTGATCGGCCTGGGCGCCCTGGGTACTGCCATTGGTTTCGGCCTGCTGGGCGGCAAGTTCCTGGAAGGCGCAGCGCGTCAGCCAGAGATGGTTCCAATGCTGCAAGTTAAAATGTTCATCGTTGCCGGCCTGCTCGACGCCGTAACCATGATCGGCGTTGGTATCGCTCTGTTCTTCACCTTCGCGAACCCCTTCGTTGGTCAACTCGCTGGCTGATCACTCGAATTTTCGAGTTGATTGGAGTGATGGACAACGAATGAGCGAGGTGTTGGCGTGAACATTAATGCAACCCTGATTGGCCAATCCGTTGCGTTCTTCATTTTTGTAGTGTTTTGCATGAAGTTCGTGTGGCCTCCGGTCATCGCGGCTTTGCACGAACGTCAGAAGAAGATCGCGGATGGTTTGGACGCTGCCAGTCGTGCAGCTCGCGACCTGGAGTTGGCCCAAGAGAAAGTGGGTCATCAACTGCGCGAAGCTAAAGCACAGGCAGCTGAAATCATTGAGCAAGCCAAGAAGCGCGGTAACCAGATCGTCGAAGAGGCTGTTGAAAAAGCCCGCGTCGAAGCTGACCGTGTGAAGGCTTCGGCTCATGCCGAGATCGAACAGGAACTGAACGGCGTCAAAGACGCGCTGCGTGCCCAATTGGGTGCTCTGGCGGTCGGCGGTGCCGAGAAGATCCTCGGTGCCACAATCGATCAAAACGCGCACGCGGAGCTGGTTAACAAACTGGCTGCTGAAATTTAAGCGAGGGCGATCATGGCAGAACTGACCACGTTGGCCCGACCTTACGCTAAGGCAGCCTTCGAGCACGCCCAGGCCCACCAGCAGCTGGCCTCTTGGTCAGCCATGCTCGGCCTGGCTGCAGCAGTGTCGCAAGACGACACCATGCAGCGCGTGCTCAAGGCCCCGCGCCTGACGAGCGCAAACAAGGCCGCCACTTTTATTGAAGTGTGCGGCGACAAGTTTGATGTGAAAGTGCAGAACTTCATCAATGTCGTTGCCGAAAACGACCGTCTCCTGCTGTTGCCGGAGATCGCCGCTCTGTTCGACCTGTACAAGGCCGAAGCAGAGAAGTCGGTAGACGTTGAAGTGACCAGTGCTTTTGCATTGAACCAAGAACAGCAAGACAAACTCGCCAAGGTTCTCAGTGCACGACTCAATCGGGTAGTGCGCCTGCAAGCTTCGGAGGACGCATCCCTGATTGGTGGTGTTGTTATCCGTGCCGGCGACCTGGTTATCGATGGCTCGATTCGCGGCAAAATCGCGAAACTTGCCGAAGCATTGAAATCTTGAGTTTGAAGGGGCAGCAGAGCAATGCAGCAACTCAATCCTTCCGAAATAAGTGAAATTATCAAGGGCCGCATCGACAAGCTCGATGTGACCTCCCAAGCCCGTAACGAAGGCACTGTCGTCAGCGTATCTGACGGCATCGTGCGGATTCACGGTCTGGCCGACGTCATGTACGGCGAGATGATCGAGTTTCCGGGCGGCGTCTACGGTATGGCCCTCAACCTGGAGCAAGACTCCGTAGGTGCCGTTGTATTGGGCGCGTACACCAGTCTGGCTGAAGGCATGAGCGCCAAGTGCACAGGCCGCATCCTGGAAGTTCCGGTTGGTAAGGAACTGCTGGGTCGCGTTGTCGATGCACTGGGTAACCCTGTTGACGGTAAAGGTCCACTGGGCAACACCGAGACCGACGCGGTCGAGAAAGTTGCTCCAGGCGTGATCTGGCGTAAGTCGGTAGACCAGCCTGTACAGACTGGCTACAAGGCTGTCGATGCCATGATTCCTGTCGGCCGTGGCCAGCGTGAGCTGATCATCGGTGACCGTCAGATCGGTAAAACCGCTCTGGCCATCGACGCGATCATCAACCAGAAGAACAGCGGCATTTTCTGCGTCTACGTCGCCATTGGTCAGAAGCAATCGACCATCGCCAACGTGGTTCGCAAGCTGGAAGAAAACGGCGCCCTGGCCAACACGATCATCGTGGCTGCCAGTGCTTCGGAATCTCCTGCGCTGCAATTCCTGGCACCGTACTCCGGTTGCACCATGGGTGAATTCTTCCGCGACCGCGGTGAAGACGCGCTGATCGTTTATGACGATCTGTCCAAGCAGGCAGTGGCTTATCGCCAAATCTCCCTGCTGCTGCGCCGTCCACCAGGCCGTGAAGCTTACCCAGGCGACGTGTTCTATCTCCACTCCCGTCTGCTGGAGCGTGCTTCCCGCGTTTCGGAAGAATACGTAGAGAAGTTCACCAACGGCGCAGTGACCGGCAAAACCGGTTCCCTGACCGCACTGCCGATCATCGAAACCCAGGCTGGCGACGTTTCCGCGTTCGTTCCGACCAACGTGATTTCCATCACCGACGGTCAGATCTTCCTGGAATCGGCCATGTTCAACTCCGGGATCCGTCCTGCAGTGAACGCCGGTGTTTCGGTATCCCGTGTGGGTGGTGCCGCTCAGACCAAGATCATCAAGAAGCTCTCCGGTGGTATCCGTACCGCTCTGGCTCAGTACCGTGAACTGGCGGCATTCGCCCAGTTCGCTTCTGACCTGGACGAAGCGACCCGTAAGCAACTTGAGCATGGTCAGCGCGTTACCGAGCTGATGAAGCAGAAGCAATACGCCCCAATGTCGATCGCTGACATGGCGTTGTCGCTGTATGCCGCTGAGCGTGGGTTCCTGACCGACGTTGAAATCGCCAAGGTCGGCAGCTTTGAACAAGCGCTGATTGCTTACTTCAACCGCGATCACGCCGAATTGATGGCGAAGATCAACGTGAAGGGTGACTTCAATGACGATATCGACGCTGGCATGAAAGCCGGTATCGAGAAGTTCAAGGCCACCCAAACCTGGTAAGCCGCAGCGGGAGCCGCAAGGCTCCCGCTTGCTAACCTGATAGGTGTTACATGGCAGGCGCAAAAGAGATTCGCAGTAAGATTGCGAGCATCAAAAGCACGCAAAAAATTACCAGCGCCATGGAAAAAGTGGCGGTAAGCAAAATGCGCAAGGCACAAATGCGCATGGCTGCTAGCCGTCCTTATGCGGAGCGTATCCGCCAGGTAATTGGGCATCTGGCCAACGCCAACCCGGAATACCGCCACCCGTTCATGATCGAGCGCGCCGTCAAGCGTGTGGGTTATGTGGTAGTGAGCAGTGACCGTGGTTTGTGTGGTGGTCTGAATACCAACCTGTTCAAGGCCCTGGTCAAGGACATGGCGGTAAACCGCGAAAACGGCGTCGAGATCGATCTGTGTGTTGTGGGTAGCAAGGGTGCGGCCTTTTTCCGTAACTTCGGCGGTAACGTCGTTGCAGCTATCAGCCACCTGGGTGAAGAACCGTCGATCAATGATTTGATCGGCAGTGTGAAGGTGATGCTGGATGCGTACCTGGAAGGCCGGATTGACCGCCTGTCCGTGGTATCCAACAAGTTCATCAACACCATGACCCAGCAGCCAACCGTGGAGCAATTGATTCCACTGGTGGCGACTCCGGATCAGGAACTCAAGCACCACTGGGACTACCTCTACGAACCAGACGCCAAAGAGCTGCTTGACGGCTTGATGGTGCGCTACGTGGAGTCGCAGGTGTACCAGGCGGTGGTCGAGAACAACGCAGCTGAACAAGCGGCGCGGATGATCGCGATGAAAAACGCTACCGATAACGCCGGTGATCTGATCAGCGATTTGCAGCTGATCTACAACAAGGCGCGTCAGGCTGCGATCACCCAAGAGATCTCGGAAATCGTCGGCGGCGCTGCCGCGGTTTAACGGTTCAAATATTCAGAGGATCCAGCTATGAGTAGCGGACGTATCGTTCAAATCATCGGCGCCGTTATCGACGTGGAATTCCCACGCGACAGCGTACCGAGCATCTACAACGCGCTGAAAGTACAAGGCGCGGAAACTACTCTGGAAGTTCAGCAGCAGCTGGGCGATGGCGTAGTTCGTACCATTGCGATGGGTTCCACCGAAGGCTTGAAGCGCGGTCTGGACGTTATCGACTCCGGCGCAGCCATCTCCGTACCGGTCGGTAAAGCGACCCTGGGCCGGATCATGGACGTACTGGGCAACCCGATTGACGAAGCCGGCCCGATCGACACCGAAGAGCGCTGGGGCATTCACCGTCCAGCACCTTCGTTCGCCGAGCAAGCGGGCGGCAACGACCTGCTGGAAACCGGCATCAAGGTTATCGACCTGGTTTGCCCGTTCGCCAAGGGCGGTAAAGTCGGTCTGTTCGGTGGTGCCGGTGTAGGCAAGACCGTAAACATGATGGAACTGATCCGTAACATCGCCATCGAGCACAGCGGTTATTCCGTGTTCGCCGGTGTGGGCGAGCGTACCCGTGAGGGTAACGACTTCTACCACGAGATGAAGGACTCCAACGTTCTGGACAAAGTGGCACTGGTTTACGGTCAGATGAACGAGCCGCCGGGTAACCGTCTGCGCGTAGCACTGACCGGCCTGACCATGGCCGAGAAGTTCCGTGACGAAGGTAACGACGTTCTGCTGTTCGTCGACAACATCTACCGTTACACCCTGGCCGGTACTGAAGTATCCGCACTGCTGGGCCGTATGCCTTCGGCAGTAGGTTACCAGCCGACCCTGGCTGAAGAGATGGGCGTTCTGCAAGAACGTATCACTTCGACCAAGGAAGGTTCGATCACTTCGATCCAAGCGGTATACGTACCTGCGGATGACTTGACCGACCCGTCGCCAGCGACCACCTTCGCCCACTTGGACGCCACCGTCGTACTGTCCCGTGACATCGCTTCCCTGGGTATCTACCCAGCGGTCGATCCACTCGACTCGACTTCGCGCCAGCTGGACCCGAACGTGATCGGCCAGGAGCACTACGACACCGCTCGCGGCGTTCAGTACGTGCTGCAGCGTTACAAAGAACTGAAGGACATCATTGCGATCCTGGGTATGGACGAGCTGTCGGAAGCCGACAAGCAGTTGGTAAACCGTGCTCGTAAGATCCAGCGTTTCTTGTCGCAGCCGTTCTTCGTGGCTGAAGTCTTCACCGGTGCCTCGGGTAAATACGTTTCCCTGAAAGACACCATCGCTGGCTTCAAAGGCATCCTCAACGGTGACTACGACCACCTGCCAGAACAAGCGTTCTACATGGTCGGCGGCATCGAAGAAGCGATCGAGAAAGCCAAGAAACTGTAATCCAAGCGCCCGGAAACGGGCGCTCATCAGGTTGAGGCAATCAGATGGCTATGACAGTCCATTGCGATATCGTCAGCGCGGAAGGGGAAATTTTCTCCGGTCTGGTAGAAATGGTGATTGCACACGGCGAACTCGGTGACCTGGGTATTGCCATGGGCCACGCGCCGTTGATCACCAGCTTGAAGCCAGGTCCGATCACGCTGACCAAGCAAGGCGGGGAAAAGGAGGTGTTTTACATCTCCGGTGGTTTCCTCGAAGTTCAGCCGAACATGGTCAAGGTACTTGCCGACACCGTGCAACGTGCTGGCGACCTGGATGAAGCCTCCGCTCAGGAAGCCGTCAAGGCTGCCGAGAAGGCGCTGAACGAAAAAGGCGCAGACTTCGACTACAGCGCTGCTGCAGTCCGTCTGGCCGAGGCCGCAGCCCAGCTGCGTACTCTCCAGCAGATCCGCAAGAAGTAAAACGGCATCTGTCGTAATACTGACTGTGCGATTGATTAAAAAGGGTAGCCTCGGCTACCCTTTTTCTTTTTTAGCAAAACACTTCTTTGGTCTGAAGCCGGACCGCCCAGGATTGGTAGCCATTCATGTCTCTTGAAATCGTCATTCTCGCAGCAGGCCAAGGCACCCGCATGCGTTCGGCTTTGCCCAAGGTGCTGCACCCGGTAGCCGGCAACTCCATGCTGGGTCATGTTATCCACAGCGCCCGGCAACTCGACCCCCAGCGCATTCACGTAGTAATCGGCCACGGTGCCGATGTGGTGCGTGAACGCCTGGCCGCGGACGACCTGAATTTCGTACTGCAAGACAAACAACTGGGCACCGGCCACGCCGCCGCGCAAGCCGTGCCGTTCATCACCGCTGACACGGTGCTGATCCTCTACGGCGACGTGCCGCTGATTGAAGTGCAAACCCTGCAACGTTTGCTCACGCACGTAGTGCCGGGCCAGATGGGCCTGCTCACCGTCGAGCTGGAAGACCCCACCGGCTACGGGCGCATCGTGCGCGATGCCGATGGCAAGGTCGCCGCCATTGTTGAGCACAAGGACGCCAGCGAAGCCCAGCGCGCCATCACCGAAGGCAACACCGGTATCCTCGCCGTCCCCGCCAACAAGCTCGCCGACTGGATGAGCCGCCTGTCCAACAACAACGCCCAGGGCGAGTATTACCTCACCGACGTCATCGAAATGGCTGTGAGTGACGGCCTGCTAGTCGCCACCGAACAGCCTCACGACCCGATGGAAGTGCAGGGCGCCAATGACCGCAAGCAGCTTGCAGAGCTGGAGCGTCACTATCAACTGCGCGAAGGCCGCCGCCTGATGGCGCAGGGCGTGACCCTGCGCGACCCGGCTCGCTTCGATGTACGCGGTGAGGTCACTGTGGGCCGTGACGTGCTGATCGACATCAACGTGATCCTCGAAGGCCGCGTAATCATCGAAGATGACGTGGTGATTGGCCCGAACTGCGTGATCAAGGACAGCACCCTGCGCAAAGGCGTTGTGGTCAAGGCCAACAGCCACCTCGACGGTGCCGTGATGGGCGAGGGCAGCGATGCCGGGCCGTTTGCGCGGTTGCGTCCGGGTAGCGTGCTGGGAGCCAAGCACATGTGGGTAACTTTGTTGAAATGAAAAACGCCCAATTAGGTGACGAGGCCAAAGTCGGCCACCTGACCTATTTGGGTGATGCCACCGTGGGGGCGCGTACCAACATCGGCGCTGGCACCATCACGTGCAATTACGACGGCGCCAATAAGCACCAGACCACCAT
>NZ_JAFHKI010000124.1 GCF_016937615.1 Pseudomonas lactucae
CCCTCCCACATTTTGAATGTGTCCACCGTTCAAAATGTGGGAGGGGCGGTGCGACGATTCGACTTGCTCCCAATGCTTTAGTCCGCCTTGCGCGGGATCAGCACGATCTGCGCCGGGACCTTCTTCAGGATCTGCCGGTGAATCTTCAGGTCATACCCCGAATCGATGCGTTTCACCCGTTTGGTCAGCAACGTGGCCAGCCACGGGTAATCCTCGGTGCGTGGCGCCTGGATGCTCACATCGCACTGGTAATTCACCACGTCGGTGGCGATCGCATCCAGTTGATGGCGAAGTTCTTCGATATCGGTGAGGTTCAACGCCACGGTGGTACTGGGCGCCGCCGGGTCGATGACTTTGGCGGCCGGCTTGGCTTCGGCGGCTTTGAGGGCTTCCTCGGCTTTATCCAGCTCGACTTTGCGTGCGTGGGTGATGGCGCTGTTGACGCCGCCGGTCAGCGCGGGAGCCTTGGGCATCAAGGCGCGGGCGCGGCTCAGGGCGGTGGCGGCGGCGTTGACGTCGCCCTTTTGCAGCACGATCTGACTGCGCTGCAGGTAGGCTTCGGCCAATTGGCGCTGGTAGGGCTCCAGTGTCGGGTCGTTGGGCGACTGGGCCTGCAATGCCGCCAGCTGGTCTTCGGCGGTGGCCAGCTCGCTGCTGGCCAGGTTTTGCTCCAGCTGCGCGATGGCCGCAGCACGTGGGTCCGTGGCCTCGGGGGCGGCGGGCGGTGTGCTTTGACAGGCGCCCAGCAGCAAGGAAAATGCGGCAAGGAGCAGATAACGGGAGGTGAACGGCTTCATTCCTGCGACTCTCTATTTGCGCAAAAAGCGAGCAAGTCTACACCCCTCGACGGGGCAGAACAAAACTCAGCAGAAACAGGGCGGCGGCTGCGACCACAATCGATGGCCCGGCCGGCGTGTCCTTGAACCACGACAGTGCCAGGCCGCCACACACGGCGAGCATCCCCAGCAGGCTGGCGCCGATCGCCATCTGCTCCGGTGAACGGGCGTGGCGCTGGGCGGCGGCGGCGGGAATGATCAACAGCGATGTGATCAACAATACGCCGACAATCTTCATCGCGACAGCGATCACCACGGCGATGAGCAACATCAGGGCCATGCGCAGGCCCGATACGGGCAAGCCTTCGACCTTGGCCAGCTCTTCATGCACCGTGATTGCCAGCAAGGGCCGCCACAGCACCACCAGCAGCACTAGCACTGCGGCGCTGCCGCCGAGAATCCATGCCAGATCGGTAGGGCTGATCGCCAGCAGGTCGCCGAACAGGTAGGCCATCAGGTCGATGCGCACTTCATGCATGAAACTCAGCACCACCAGGCCCAGGGACAAGGTACTCGGCGCCAGAATGCCGAGCAATGTGTCCGAGGCCAGCGGCTGACGCTGTTGCAAGGTCACCAGCAGCACCGCCAGCAGCAGGCAGCCCACGGTCACGGCGATGGTCGGGCTCACGTCCAGCAAGAAGCCCATGGCCACGCCCAATAGCGCGGCGTGGGACAAGGTGTCGCCAAAATAGGCCATGCGTCGCCAGACGACGAACGAGCCCAATGGGCCCGCCACCAACGCCAAAGCCAAGCCTGCCAGCAGGGCGTAGAGCAGAAAATCAGCCATGCTTGCAGCCATCTCCATGAACGTGGGTGTGGGGTGTCACGCTATCGTCCACAACTGCGCCATGCAGGTCATGGGCGTGGTCGTGATGGTGGTGGTAGATCGCCAGGCTCTGGGCGTTCTTGCCGAACAACTCGACGAATGCCGGGTCGCCGCTGACCTGTTCCGGGTGGCCGGAACAGCACACGTGGCGGTTGAGGCATACCACCTGGTCGGTGGTGCTCATCACCAGGTGCAAATCATGGGAGACCATCAGCACGCCGCAGCCATGGCGGTCGCGCAGGCGGGTGATGAGGCTGTACAGCTCGGCCTGGCCTGCGACGTCGACGCCTTGCACGGGTTCATCGAGTACCAGCAGTTCTGGCTCGCGCAGCAGGGCACGGGCCAGCAGCACGCGCTGCATTTCACCGCCGGAGATGCTTTGCACCGGGCTATCGATCACCTGCTCGGCGCCGACTTCCTTGAGCGCGGCCTGCGCACGGGCGCGATCCACACCGGGCACCAGCCGCAGGAAGCGCAGCACGGACAGCGGCAGGGTCGGGTCGACGTGCAGTTTCTGCGGCATATAGCCGACGCGCAGCCTGGGTTTGCGCCACACACTGCCGCTGTCGGGTTTGAGCAGGCCGAGCACGGCACGGACCAGGGTGGTTTTGCCGGCGCCATTGGGGCCGATCAGCGTGACGATCTGCCCCGGTTCCACGCTCAGCGCGATGTTATCCAGCACGTTTTGCCCTGCGAACGTGACGCCAACCTGCTCCAGGCGGATTAACGCGTTGTTCATCAAGCCCCCTGGCATCCGGAGCACAGGCCGACCACTTCGACGGTCTGCCCTTCGACCTTGAAGCCCACGTCGGCAGAACTCTTGATAATGGCGTCGCTGATGCTTTTTTGTTCAAGTTCGATGGCGGCGTGGCACTCGCGGCAGATCAGGAACTGGCCCTGATGCGCATGTTCCGGGTGGTTGCAGCCGACAAACGCGTTGAGTGAGGCGATGCGATGCACCAAGCCGTTCTCCAGCAGGAAGTCCAGCGCGCGGTACACGGTTGGCGGCGCGGCGCGGCGGCCGTCCTGCTCGCTGAGCACACCCAGGATGTCGTAGGCGCCCAGCGGCTTGTGGCTCTGCCACACCAGTTCCAGCACGCGGCGGCGCAAGGCGGTCAGGCGCAAACCCTTCTGTGTGCACAGGGTGTCGGCCTCCGACAGCGCAATGTGCACGCAGTGAGAGTGATCGTGGGGACGGCTGGCAAGCGGTGTTATAGGCATGAGCGGCGACAGATATTTGATAGAGACGTTATTATGTTACCCGTTCCTACGCCATTGAGTGGTCATCGTGTCCCGACTTTTTCCCGTTTTTGTCGTATTTGTCACCAGTTTGTTCATCGCAGGCCTGGCTCAGGCCGAGGTCAGGGTGTTGACCAGCATCAAGCCATTGCAGTTGATTGCCGCTGCGGTGCAGGACGGTGTGGCGGTGCCGGAGGTGTTATTGCCGCCGGGTGCGTCGCCGCATAACTTCGCGCTGCGTCCATCCGACGTACGGCGTGTGCAGTCGGTGGAACTGCTGTATTGGATCGGGCCGGATATGGAGACCTTCCTGCCGCGCGTACTGGCAGGCCGTACGGCGCCGACGGTTGCGGTGCAGGACCTGCCGGGCATGAAATTGCGTCGTTTCGGCGAAGATAGCCATTCCCACGCCGATGATGCCGACGAACATGACCATGATCACCGTCCAGGCAGCGTCGATGCCCATTTGTGGCTGTCCACGGTGAATGCGCGGGTGATCGCGGCGCGCATGGCGGCGGACCTCAGCCAGGCTGATCCGGCGAACGCCGAGCGTTATCAGAGCAATGCGAAGGCCTTTGCAGGGCGCCTGGATGCGTTGGATGCGCGGCTGAAAAAGCGTCTGGCCTCCGTCGATGGCAAACCTTACTTTGTGTTCCACGAAGCCTTTGATTACTTCGAAGACGCTTATGGCTTGAAGCATGCCGGCGTATTCAGTGTCGCTGCCGAAGTGCAGCCGGGCGCCCAGCACGTAGCTGCGATGCGCGCGCGTTTGCAGGAAGTGGGCAAGACTTGCGTGTTCAGTGAGCCGCCCTTGCGTCCGCGTTTGGCCGAGACACTGGTGGCGGGGTTGCCGGTGAAGCTGGCGGAGTTGGATGCGTTGGGCGGTTATACACCGGCCACTGCTCAAGGCTATGAGCAGGTGCTGGATAAACTGGGGAACGACTTGGCCGGGTGCCTGGAGTCGTTGTAAGGTTTAACGAAGATCAGAGCGCGAAAGGCAGCTGGATCGTAACCTGCTGACGTTGTGCCAGGCGATGCTCGAACTCCGCTGGGTCGTGAATCAACACATCCTGTCCGGCAAACGATTCAGCGGCGATCAGGCGTGACAGCCAGAACCGCACGCATGCCACGCGCAGCATGGTCGGCCACAGTTCCGCTTCCTTCGCTGTAAACGGCCGCAGCCCGGCATACGCCCCCAGCAAGGCACGGGCGCGCTGCCCGTCGATCACGCCATCGGCGTCCGAGCACCAGTCATTCAGGGCGATGGCCACGTCGTACAGCATCGGCCCGGAGCAGGCGTTGTAGAAGTCGATCAAGCCCGTCAGGTGCGTGCCTTCGAACATGGCGTTGTCGCGGAATAGGTCGGCATGCACATTGGCGCGCGGCAGGGCGAGAATTTCGGCCTTGTGGGCTTCGATTTCAGTCAATGCAGCGTGCAGCAGGCTTTGCTGTGCCTCGCTCAAGTGCGAAATCAGCTGCGCGCCTTCGCTGAGCATCCAGTCCAGGCCGCGATCAGTCTTGCGCTCCAGTACTTTATTGCCTTGCGTCGCCAAGTGCAGATGGCCCAGCAGGTCGCCCACCTGGGTGCAATGTTGCGCATTGGCCTCCTTGATGTGCTTGCCGGCCAGGCGTGGTTGCAGCAGTGCCGGTTTGCCGGCCAGTTCGCGCAAGGCCACGCCATCGGTGGTGCGCAGGGCGTAGGGCACCGGCAGGTCGGCGGCGTGGAGCACGTCGAGCAGTTCGATGAAAAATGGCATTTCCGCCACCGGGCCGCGTTCAACCAGGGTCAGGACGTACTCGCCCTGTTCCAGGCTGATAAAGAAATTGGTGTTTTCGCTACCAGCGGCAATCCCCTGGAAATCAAGCAGGCGGCCGAGCCCGTATGGGGCGAGAAAGGTTTCCAGCTCGGGCCGAGCCAGGGGGGTGAACACAGACATGGTTAAAACTGCCAGTACGGGCGCCGTACTGCACGGCGCCAATTGAAGTTAAGAAATCATTTCCATTCGAAGATCTTCCATGACGGGATCAGCATATCCGGCTGGTCAGAGCGGATGAAGTTCGCGTCGGTTCCGTCCGCGCGCACCAGGAAGTACGGTGGCGCCCCCTTCGGAGTGACCTTGATGGCGTACAGGAAGCCGTTTTGGCGGTATTCCTGGATGGTCTTGTCGCCTTCCGTGCGAATAGTTACTTCCGGATCGCCCGAAGGGGCATCGTCTGCCGCCATGGCAGCCATCGGAGCGAGTGCAATCAAGCCAGTCAACAGCAGGCGATTGAATGTACGCATGATAACCTTGTCCCTTTGTTTTCATTGGTCCGGCTATTCTAGCGCCAGACCCGCCGAAAAGGTTGATCCTGCTCATGAGCCAAGCGCCCCTCGTCCTGGTGGACGGTTCTTCTTACCTGTACCGCGCCTTCCACGCGCTGCCACCGTTGACCACCTCCAAAGGCATGCCGACCGGTGCGGTCAAGGGCGTGTTGAACATGCTCAAGAGCCTGCGCAAGCAGTACCCGGACAGTCCTTTCGCGGTGGTGTTCGACGCCAAGGGCGGGACCTTTCGCGACGACATGTACGCCGAATACAAGGCCAACCGCCCGAGCATGCCCGATGACATGCGCCTGCAGATCGAACCCCTGCACCAGAGCGTAATCGCCCTGGGCTTTCCGTTACTGTGCGTCGAAGGCGTCGAGGCCGATGACGTGATCGGCACCCTGGCCCGCAGCAGCGCGGCCGCCGACCGTCCGGTGGTGATTTCCACCGGCGACAAGGACATGGCGCAACTGGTCGACGGGCACATTACCTTGGTCAACACCATGACCGGTAGCGCCATGGACGTGGACGGCGTAAAGGAGAAATTTGGCGTCGCTCCGGAGCAGATCATCGACTATCTGGCGCTGATGGGCGATTCGTCCGACAACATTCCAGGTGTTCCGGGCATTGGGCCGAAGACGGCTTCCGGCTTGCTGGTGGGCGTGAATGGCGGACTCAAAGAGCTTTATGAGCAGCTCGATATCGTGCCGACCCTGCCGATCCGCGGCGCCAAGACGCTGCCGGCCAAGCTGGAAGAGCACAAGGAAATGGCCTTCCTGTCGTACCAGTTGGCGACGATCAAGATCGACGTGCCGCTGGACGTGGGCCTGGATGACCTGCACCTGATCGAGCCTGATCGTGAAAAGCTGCTTGAGTTGTACACCCTGCTCGAGTTCAAGAGCTGGTACGACGAGATCCAGCGCGATACCAAGCGGGTTGAGCTCAAGACGGCAAACGAGGTCGCGCCTGTCGTCGACGTGTCGGTCGAGGCGGTGATATCCGTGCCGGTGGAGGCGATCTATACCACCATCCTCGACCAGGCCACCTTCGACCTTTGGCTGAAGAAACTCAACGACGCGAAGCTGTTTGCCTTCGACACCGAAACCACCGGCATCGACGCCCATCAGGCGCAATTGGTCGGGGTTTCCTTTGCCGTCCAGCCCCATGAAGCGGCCTACATCCCGCTGACCCATGCCTACATCGGCGTGCCGGACCAGTTGGATCGTGACACGGTGCTGCGGGCGTTGAAGCCATTGCTTGAAGACCCGACCAAACTCAAGATCGGCCAGCACGCCAAGTTCGACATGAACATCCTGGCCAACTGCGCCATCGATGGCGACCCCGCGCAGGGCATCACTGTGCAAGGCATCGCGTTCGATACCATGCTCGAATCCTATGTGCTCAATGCCACCGCAACCCGTCACGACATGGACAGCCTGGCCAAGAAGTACCTGGACTACGACACGGTCAGTTTCCAGGACATCGCCGGCAAGGGCGCCAAGCAGCTTACGTTTGACCAGATCGCGCTTGAACAGGCCGGCCCGTATGCGGCCGAAGATGCCGATGTGACCCTGCGTTTGCACCAGGCGCTGCATGCGCAACTGGCCGCTATCCCGAGCCTGGCCAGTGTGCTGACGGATATCGAGATGCCATTGGTGCCGGTGCTGGCACGCATCGAGCGTCAGGGGGCGTTGGTGGATGCGCAGTTGCTGGGTGTCCAGAGCATCGAGCTGGGCAACAAAATGGTGGAATTGGAGCGTCAAGCCTTCGAAATCGCCGGTGAGGCATTCAACCTGGGGTCCCCCAAGCAATTGGGGGCGATCCTCTACGAGAAGCTGGGGATGCCGGTGCTGAAGAAGACCGGTAAAGGGCAGGCGTCCACCGCTGAAGACGTGCTGGCCAAGCTGGCCGAAGATGACTATCCGCTGCCCAAGGTGCTGATGCAGTACCGCAGCATGAGCAAGCTCAAAAGCACCTACACCGACCGCCTGCCGGAGCAGATCAACCCTCGTACCGGGCGTATCCACACGTCTTACCAGCAGGCGGTGGCGGCCACCGGTCGTCTGTCTTCGAGCGATCCGAACCTGCAGAATATCCCGGTGCGCACGGCTGAAGGGCGGCGCATTCGCCAGGCGTTTGTTGCACCCAAAGGCTACAAACTGCTGGCGGCGGACTATTCGCAGATCGAGTTGCGCATCATGGCGCACCTGTCCAAGGACGAAGGGTTGATGAACGCCTTCCGCCATAACCTGGATGTGCACGCGGCCACCGCTGCCGAGGTGTTCAAGGTTGAGTTGGGCGAGGTCACGTCCGATCAGCGTCGCAGCGCCAAGGCGATCAACTTCGGCCTGATCTACGGCATGGGCGCGCAAAAGCTGGGCAAGGACATTGGGGTCGATACCAAGACCGCCAAGGCGTATATCGACGTGTACTTCGCGCGCTACCCCGGGGTTCGCGAATACATGGAGCGTACCCGCGCCCAGGCTTCCGATCAGGGTTATGTGGAGACGTTCTTCGGCCGTCGGCTGTACTTGCCGGACATCCACTCCAACAAGCCTCAAGAGCGTGCGGCCGCGGAACGTACCGCGATCAACGCGCCGATGCAGGGCACGGCGGCCGACATCATCAAGAAAGCCATGGTGCGGGTGGATAACTGGCTGACGGCTTCGGGCCTGGACGCCAAGGTAATCCTGCAGGTGCACGACGAACTGGTGCTCGAAGTGCGTGAAGACCTGGTTGCCGAAGTCAGCGAGAAAGTCCGTGAACACATGAGCGCTGCAGCGCAGTTGGACGTGCCGCTGCTGGTGGAAGTGGGCGTGGGCGATAACTGGGACGAAGCGCACTGATTTCGGGGGTGAGGCCACCACCGGGCGTGGTGGCAGAGCGCTTTATGTCGGAAACCGTCGTCAGTTATTTCCAATAGTTTTTCGAAGCGGTCGGAACTTAACCCGTGAACCGCCACTCAGAGTTACTGAATGGGTGGTGAAGCCCTTCAATGCTCCTATGTTGTGTTAAGTGTTGGCAGATATCTGGACCCCGCCCTAGCGGTCCGGAACTTGAACCCCGAACTTCCCCTCCCCATACGAAGTCCGGGGTTTTTTTTGCCTGCAGAAAAGTTATTCAGCGATTTCCGTGCCCTTATCCGCCAATTCCATCCAGCCGGCCAGCACGGTGTAAGCGTCTTCCAGGCCCATGCGCTTGGGCGCCGAGAACAACTGGATAGTGATCGCATCACCCCAGCCTTTGCGGATTTCGGACTGCACTTTGAGCAGGGTGTTCTTGGCCGCGCCGTAGGTCAGCTTGTCGGCCTTGGTCAGCAGGATATGCATCGGCATGCCGCTGGCGACCGCCCAATCGAGCATCAACAGGTCGAAGTCGGTCATTGGATGACGGATGTCCATCATCAGAATCAACCCCTTCAAACTCTCCCGGCCACCCAGGTAAGCCTCCAGGTGACGCTGCCAGTGCAGCTTCAGTGGGATAGGTACTTTTGCATATCCGTAGCCCGGCAGGTCGACCAGACGCCGATCATCGTCTAGCTTGAAGAAATTGAGCAGTTGCGTGCGGCCCGGGGTTTTCGAGGTGCGCGCCAGGCTCGCATGGGTCAGGGTGTTCAGCGCGCTGGACTTGCCGGCGTTGGAACGGCCGGCAAAGGCGACTTCAAAGCCTTCGTCATCGGGGCATTGGTCCACTTTGGCGGCGCTGAGCATGAACGTGGACTGTTGGCACAGGCCGAGGATGGGATTCTTGAGTTGCATGAGATTTCCGATGTGGGCGGTGCCGAGAAAGGGTGCGGCAAGCGGTGTCGTTTCCGTTTCAGTAGCGCCAGTATATAATGCCGCAGATTTTGTGTGTGCTTTGTCCCAGCGAAGGATGAGGTTCACGAGAGCGATAGACCTTTATTGCGCATTAGAACGCAAAACGCTCTCAAACCCTGAAAAGGTCGATGTATGACCTGATGGTTGCGCGCTTTTGGTGTCCTGATCCCGCTTTTTGGCGCTCAGGCTACACAGGATCCAGGAGTGCTGTACAACCGAGTTTGCTTAGGTCGCGCTGATGCTCGCGCGCCGCAGGGTTTCAAGGCAATGCCGCCGCGTGGTTTGTGCATGGACTGCAGTACTGAGGATTACCAGGCCATCATTGGGTTGATGGTGAGTAAACCCGGTAGATAACTCTTAAACCCTTAGCCGTAGTTGGATTAGCTGATGAACAAACTGATCGTGAGTCTGCTGTTGACCTTGGGCATCACCGGTGTTGCCCATGCTGCAGGCGACGCTACAGCGGGCCAGGCGAAAGCCGCCGTGTGTGGTGCTTGCCACGGACCGGATGGCAACAGCCCGGCGCCGAACTTTCCCAAGCTGGCCGGCCAGGGTGAGCGTTACCTGACCAAGCAGATGCAGGATATCAAGAGCGGCAAGCGCACGGTGCTGGAAATGACCGGCCTGCTGACCAACCTCAGCGATCAGGACCTGGCGGATATCGCGGCGTATTTTGCCAGCCAGAAAGGCAGCGTGGGAGCTGCCGATCCAAAACTCGTTGCTCGTGGAGAGAAGCTGTTCCGTGGCGGTGACCTGGACAAAGGCCTTCCCGCCTGTACCGGTTGCCACTCGCCCAATGGCGCGGGCAATGCGGCAGCAGGCTTCCCGCACCTGGGTGGCCAGCACGCTGCGTACATCGCCAAACAGCTGACCGAGTTCCGCAAGGAAGAAGCCGGTCGCGCCAACGATGGGGATGCGATGACCATGCGCACCATCGCGCGCAAGCTGAGCGACGAAGACATCGCAGCGGTCTCCAGTTACATCCAGGGCCTGCACTAAGCGCGTGCTACGTTAACGCTCGATTAATCCCGCGATGCAAGCATAAAAAGGGTGGCCTTGGCCGCCCTTTTTTGTGGCCGGTGCCGTTACACTAACGAACTGATGTCCGCGTAGACCTGTCACACCTAAAGGTCGCGTGAGGCGACTTTATTTGCCCAGGAGTAAAGCATGCGTAATCTGATCCTCAGCGCCGCTCTCGTCACTGCCAGCCTTTTCGGCATGACTGCACAAGCTGCCGACGTGCCGCTTGAAGCCGGTAAAACCTACGTTGAGTTGGCCAACCCAGTGCCAGTCTCGGTGCCGGGAAAGATCGAAGTGGTGGAGCTGTTCTGGTACGGCTGCCCGCATTGCTACGCGTTTGAACCGACCATCAACCCATGGGTTGAAAAACTGCCGAAAGACGTGAACTTCAAGCGCATCCCCGCGATGTTCGGCGGTCCATGGGATGCCCACGGCCAACTGTTCCTCACCCTGGAAGCCATGGGGGTGGAGCACAAGGTCCACAACGCCGTATTTGACGCAATCCAGAAACAAGGCAAACGCCTGACCAAACCTGAAGACATGGCTGACTTTGTTGCCACTCAAGGTGTCGACAAGGACAAGTTCCTGGCCACCTTCAACTCCTTCGCCATCCAGGGCCAGATCAAGCAGGCCAAGGAGCTGGCGCAGAAGTACGGCGTGCAAGGCGTACCGACCATGATCGTCAACGGCAAGTACCGTTTCGACCTGGGCACCACCGGTGGTCCTGAGCAGACCCTCAATGTGGCTGACCAACTGATCGCCAAAGAACGCGCAGCCAAGTAAGGGGCTCGTTATGCGCCGCTGGGGCACCGAACGTGGGGTTGGCCTGCATGAACCGCGGGTCAATGAGCATCACTTGGAATCCACAGGCCTGCCGGCGGACAGTCGCCTGCGCCTGCTCAGCTTCAATATCCAGGTGGGCAACAGTACCGAGAAGTATCGGCACTACCTCACCCGTGGCTGGCAGCACCTGCTGCCCCACAAGGGGCGTACCAGCAACCTGCAGAAGATTGGCGACCTGTTGAATGACTTCGACCTGGTCGCCCTGCAGGAGGCCGATGGCGGCAGCATGCGTTCCGGCTATATCAACCAGGTTGAACACCTGGCCCAGTTGGGTGCCTTTCCCTACTGGTACCAACAGCTCAATCGCAACCTCGGTCGCCTGGCGCAGCACAGCAATGGTGTGCTTAGTCGCCTGAAACCGACGGTCATCGAAGATCATCCGTTGCCGGGCCCCAAGGGGCGCGGGGCAATTCTCGTGCGTTTTGGCGAGGGCCCGGAAGCCTTGGTGGTGGTGATGATGCACCTGGCACTCGGGGGGCGTACCCGCAACCTCCAACTGGCGTACGTGCGTGAGCTGATTGGCAACTACAAGCATCAGGTGCTGATGGGGGACATGAACACCCACGCCACCGATCTGCTGCAGAATTCACCGTTGCGTGACCTTGGGTTGCTGGCACCGCAAGTCGAAGCCACGTTTCCCAGCTGGCGCCCGCAACGCTGTCTGGACCATATCCTGCTCAGCCCCACCCTTACTCTCGAAAGTGTGCAGGTACTTGCGCATCCCATCTCCGATCACCTGCCGGTCGCGGTGGAGATTCGTCTGCCGGGTTCGCTCACGGTTGATGCGTTGCCCGCGTTGAACCCAGGCACCAGCGGACCCCTTGCATGAGCGACGACGCCCAGCGCTGGAAAGAAAAATACCTGTTAAGTATCGAGCAACAAGAAAAGCTCGAACGCCGCTGGGCCGCTCGCCTCGACCTGCTGCGTCGCGGGTTGGTGCGCAGCACGCTGGCTGCTGAAGGCACAGACCGCGCGGTTGACCAGTGCATGAAGGAAATGCGCGACATCGTGCGCACCGACGACATGGACGCTGCGCTGGCTGCCCTGCTGCCGCGCCTGGAAAAAGCCGTGCTGGATTCGGAGCAGCGCCGCGAAACCAGGATCGACCAGATCAGCACCGCCCTGACCTCACTGGTCACGCAGCTGCAAAAACTGCCGCTGCCCCGTGAAGTGGCGCGCCCGCTGAAGACCTTCGCCAAGCAGTTGGACGGTCGCGTCAGCCAGGCGCGCGAGATTCCCCTGTTACTCAGCGAGTTGAGCGGCCTGCAAGGGCAAGCGCTGAATAACCTGGAGCCCGACGCTGAAACTGCGCGCTCTGGGCCGGGCTTGTTGCAACGCTTGTTTGGTACAAAAGACGTCACCCATGAACCGGCAAGCGATCCGGCGCCCGGTCCTGCACCGCAACCCGCTGCACCCAAGCCTGCCGCTGTGCCGCCGGAACCCGAGCAATCCGAAGAGCTTACCCAAGCCTTGCGGGCCTTTGCGCCCCAGGCCGAAACATCGGTTGCCCCACCGCCTGACCCCACAGCGCCCGTCAAGATTGCCGACGTCGTCAGCGAAACGTTTGTGTACGAGCCGCCTGCGCAGACGGACTTAGCCGTGGAGCCTGTGAAAGAAGCGGTAGTCGCTGTCGGGGTCAAGGCGCCCGAGCCGCAGATCGAAGAGCCCACCCCTGAAAGCGCCCTCGCCGCCTTTATCGAAACAGCCGAGGTTTCGGTCGAAACGCCGGATGAAACGGTAATCGGCAGCCTTTCGCTGCCCCCTGTGCTGGAAACCGAGGAGCGCGACCCCGATGAATTGCAATCGGACGGTACCTATTCCCTGCCGGATTCTCCGGAGCCGTCCTACAGCTCAGTAGCCAAACATATCGAAGACACTTTGATGGGGCTGCTGGAAGAGCTTGCCCTGCCCGAGCGTCATCGCCCCCAGGCCGAAGCCATGCGCGAGCGCCTGGCCCATGGCTTGAACTGGTACGAGCTGCTACCAATCCTTGACGACCTGGCGGTGTTGATGCTGGCGGTCACCGACAGCGGTCAGCATGAATTCGAGGCGTACCTCAAACAGCTCAACGAGCGTCTTGAAGCGTTCCAGGGCCACTTGCAGGTGGCCAGTGAGGGGCATGCCGACAGCCGTTCCGCTGCGCGGGAACTGGACACGCAGATTCGTGAACAAGTCGATGGCCTGCAAAACAGCGTGCAGGAAGCGGCCGATCTGGACAGTCTCAAGCAGGTACTGGAAAGCCACCTTGAAGGCTTGCTCGGTACCATGGATGAGCACCAGCAGCAACGTGACCAGCGCGAGCAGGAGGTGGCGGCTCGTCTCAAAGGCCTGGCCGAACGGGTCGCCAATATGGAACAGGAAGCTCAGGGTTATCGCGAGCACCTGGAAGTGCAGCGCCAAAAAGCCTTGATCGACCCGCTTACCGGTTTGCCCAACCGTGCCGCCTGGAGCGAGCGCCTCGACCAGGAGGTCAATGCCTGGCATCAGCGCGGTAACAGCCTGTCGCTGGCGATGCTCGACCTGGATCATTTCAAGCGTATCAACGACGGTTACGGTCATCTGGCCGGCGACAAGGTGCTGAAGATCATCGCCAACGTACTGAGCAAGCGCCTGCGCCCGACTGACTTTATCGCGCGCTTTGGCGGTGAAGAGTTTGTGTTGTTGATGCCTGACTCACCCTTGGCGGATGCGCTGGCGGTGGGTGAGGTATTGCGCAACGCGATCGAGGCTTGCCCATTCCACTTCAAAGGTGAGCCGGTGACGATCACGGTATCGATGGGCGTGGCCCAGCTCCAGTCGGGTGAGCGCAGTGAGCTGGCGCTCAAGCGAGCGGACGAGGCGTTGTATCGAGCCAAGGCCGCCGGGCGTAACCAGGTGCAGGCGGCGTAAAAGATGTTCCATTATGTAATTTGACCGCCGGGCCACAAACGGTACGTTACACTGTTGCATTATCGTCTTCAGCGTAACGTCTTCCGCCATGAAATCCTTGTATTTTGCATGTGTATGTTTCCTGCTCGCCGGCTGCGCCAGTGGCCCGCGCCTGGACACCAGCCACCCCTCGGTGAACCACGACAATCGCGTGCAATTCGTGGTCGTCCACTACACCTCCACCAACCTTGAACGCTCCCTGGCCCTGCTGACCCACGGCCAGGTCAGTGCCCATTACCTGATCGGCGATGATGCTGGCGCGACCATCTATAAGCTGGTGGATGAAAGCCAGCGAGCCTGGCATGCCGGAGAGAGCGAGTGGATGGGGCGTACCTGGCTCAACTCCAGCTCTATCGGTATCGAGATCGTAAATCCCGGCTACCGCGATACGCCGACCGGCCGGGTCTGGTACCCCTACTCCGAGGCGCAGGTGAAAGCATTGGTGGTGTTGCTCAAGGACATCAGCAAGCGCAATGGCATCGACCCCCGGAACATCATCGGCCATAGCGATATCGCCCCGCTGCGCAAGCTGGACCCGGGTCGTTGTTCCCCTGGAAGCGTCTGGCGGATGAAGGGCTCGGCGTGTGGCCGAATGCGCAGACGGTCGCACGTCTCCAGGCGCAATATGCCGCCGAGCCGCCAAGTGCCAGCTGGTTTCAGGAAGAGTTGGCCCACTTGGGCTACCCGACACCCCAGACCGGCGAGCTGGATGTTGCCACGCGCCATGTGATCGCCGCGTTCCAGATGCGCTTCCGGCCAACGTTGTTCGATGGTGCGCCGGATGCTGAAACGGCTGCGATCCTGCGTGCACTGAACTGTGGCGAGCAAACCTGCTTGCGCCAGGGGACAGAGGCCCCCCAAAAGCCGAGTTCCTACAACGGCAATGCCATGTAGAACTGGGTGCCTTGTCCCGGCCGCGAATACACGCCCATGCGGCCGCCGTGCAACTGTACGATCTCCTTGCACAGGGCCAGCCCCAGGCCGGCGCCGCCTTTTTTGCGACCGACCTGGACGAATGGTTCAAAGATGCGACCTTGCTGGCCATAGGCGATACCTTCGCCGTTGTCCTCGACGCTGATGATCACACGCTCGCCATGACGGCGCGCCTGCAGCCGGATCTGCCCACTGTCCGCGGTGTGGCGCAAGGCATTGCCCAGCAAATTGTCGAGCACTCGCTCCAACTGCGCCTGGTCGGCGTACAGTCGGGGCAGATCGTCCTGGGCTTCTACCAACAGTTCGATGTTCTGCGCTTTGGCCGGCTCCACAAAGCGTGCCCGTGCATGTTCGAGCAGGTCGGGGACATCGCAGGGGCCCAGGGTCAGTTTCTGTAGGCCGCTCTGGTAGCGCGAGAAGTTGAGCAAGTCGTTGATCAACTGCATCAGGCGCTGCATTTCTTCGTTGACCGTGTCCAGCAGGTCCGCCTCGCGAGACTCGGCAGGAAACTTCGCCCGTTCACGGAACAGTCCGAAGGCCATATGCATGCCGGTTACCGGTGTGCGCAGTTCATGGGAGGCGCGCAGTACAAACTCGCTGCGTACCCGCTCGAACGCTCGCTGTTCGGTCACGTCATGCAGCACCATCACCGCGCCCAGAATATGCCCTTGGGTATGGCTCACCGGTGTCAGGCTGTATGTTAGCAACCGCAATTCGCCCTCGACCTCCACTTCCAGATCGTCCGGTGCGCGCTCCAGGTTGCCGCCGCGCAGCACCAGCTGCAGTTGCTCATCCAGTTCCGGGCGTACGAGGGCTTCGCCCAGGCCCTGGCCGAGACGTTCCTCGTCCCAGCCCAACTGGCGTTGTGCAACCGGGTTGAGGTGCTCCAGGCGGCCCTGGCGATCAATCATCAACAGCCCGTCGTCGATGCTGTCGAGTACCGCTTGCAGGCGCTGTTGACCGGCCAGCAGCTCGTCGATATTGGTTGCCTGATGCTGGCGCAAGGCTTCGGCCATGATGCCGAAGCGACGGGTCAACTGGTTCATTTCCGAGGCCGACGAGATCGGCAGCGTCACCTCGAAATCGCCCTGCCCGATCCTGTCCGCCGCCTTGGCCAAGGCTTCGATGGGACCGCCGAAGCGCCGGGCGATGCCATGGGCGGTGACGAAGCCAATGATGAGCACCGCCAGGCCCACCAACCCCATCAGCCCGGCGATCAATAAGGCTCGGTCGTGGGACTTGCGCTCACTGAGGTTGATGGTTTCCAGTGCGCGCTTGTGTTCGTCGATCAAGCCGTTGCGCAGTACGTTGAATGATTCGGTGAGTCTGTCGTTATTGCTGCTGACCAGTGAAGCGGGCTGTGATTCGTCATAGGCTTTGAGAAAGTTCAGGTAGTCGATTCGCGCCCGTGCGAAGCCACTGGATCTGCCGTCCTGCTGCTCATGGGCTATGCCCTGGTTGAGCAAGTCGAAATACTGCTGTTTGGATTCCTCGAATGCGTGAGCGTTGGGGCGCTCTTCAAGCATCAGAATCAATTGGTCACCCAGGCTTTGGCGCAGCTTCAGGCCCAGTTCGAGGGTGACGAAATTGCTGCGAATCAGCGATTCCTGGGTCTTGGCCATCTGCATGACGCTGACCAGGCCCAGGATCAATCCCAGCAGAGCGACGGTGATCAGCGCAGAGATGCTCAGGAACAACCGAGTGCGCAGTGTCATCGCTAACTTCATAAGGTGCAGCTCACAGGTTGTACTGTTTGCGTTTGCGGTACAGGGTCGACGCGTCAATGCCGAGGGTACGAGCCGCTTGGTCCAGTGTGTCGCTGGTGGCCAGGACGGCACCGATATGGGCTTTTTCCAGCTCGTCCAGGCTTAGCGCGGCGCCGATGCGCGGGGCATTGTTGGTCGGCTGTTCGGCCATGCCGAGGTGGCTGATTTCGACTTTTTCCTGCGGGCAAATGATGCTGGCGCGCTCAACCACGTTGCGTAACTCGCGAATATTGCCTGGCCAGCGGTAGTTGAGCAGCGCTTCGCGGGCTTGGTCGCTGAAGCCGCGAGCCGGGCGGGCGTATTCCTTGACGAAGCGCGCCAGGAAACGGTCGGCCAGGGTCAGGATGTCTTCACTGCGTTCGCGCAACGGCGGCAGGTGCAGGGTGATGACGTTGAGACGGTAGAGCAAATCCTCACGGAAGCGGCCATCGCGCACCATGTCTTCGAGGTTCAGGTTGGTGGCCGCGAGAATGCGTACATCGGCGCGGCGGGTGACGGGATCGCCCACGCGCTCGTATTCCTTGTCCTGGATGAAGCGCAGCAACTTGGGTTGCAGCGTGAGGGGAAAGTCGCCGATCTCGTCGAGAAACAGCGTACCGCCATCCGCCTGATTGACGCGGCCCAACGTGCTTTCACTGGCACCGGTAAAGGCACCACGGCTGTGGCCAAACAGCTCGCTTTCCATCAGCTCAGCGGTCAGCGACGGGCAGTTGATAGTCACGCAGGATTTCTTGGAGCGTTTGCTCCAGCCATGGATGGCCCGGGCGAGTTCACCTTTACCGGTACCGGACTCGCCCAGGATCAGAATGTTGGCGTCGGTGCCGGCCACTTGGCGGGCGGTTTCCAGCACCACCATCATCGCCGGGCTGTGGGAGTCGAGGCCGTCCTTGGGCTGGCGCACGGCGCCTTCCAGTGCTTCCAGGCGTGCGGAGAGTTGGCGTACTTCCAGTTGCTTGGCGGTGGCCAGGCGCAATTGATCAGGGCTGCAGGGCTTGACCAGGTAGTCGGCGGCCCCGGCCTGGATCGCGTCCACCGCGGTGTCGACGGCGGAGTGGGCGGTGACGATCACCACACGCATCCACGGCGCTTGTATACGCATTTGCGCCAACACATCCAGACCATTGTCCTCGCCCAGGCGCAGGTCCAGAAAGCACAGGTCGAACACTTGGCGCTGCATCAAGGTATCGGCCTGCGCGGCGCTGTTGGCAGTGGCGACGGTGTAGCCTTCGTCTTCCAGGCAATAACGGAAGGTGCGCAGGATCGCGGATTCGTCATCCACTAAAAGAATGCGGCCTTGAAGTTCCTTGCCTGATTCCATCTGTGCTGCGCTCCTTAACGGTGAGTGATCTTGGTTAGTCCCGGAATAATCGGGCAAGTTGCATGGTTTATTCTGATTGATAAATAACAATATCGTGCAGCTATCTGCATCTATTCCTACAAAGCCCGAGATGATGGCTTTTTCATGTCTTCTTGCCACTTCGGCAACGTCTTCCTTGCTTTCGATCCCCTGAGCCGACCGCTGGCCATCGTGCATTTCGCACGGCCTACAAGGAGGCATCGTGCAGGATGCTGGGGTGTGGCTTAAATGAAATTTACTAACCAATTGATTTTAATGGGTTTTATTTTAAAAAAAAGCTGGCATGCGCTCTGCAATATCTCTCCCAAGAGCGTCACGAACGAATAATCAGAATGCGGGAGAACAGCATGACTCGCCAAAGCCTCAGCCAATTGCGTGTATCGCCACTGCGCTTGCAACAAGGTCTGTTCGCCAGCCTTGCCCTTATGGTGACGCTTATTGCAGGCCAGCAGTTTCAGCATTGGCAGCAGAGTCAGCAGCAAACCCCGCAGTTCGAACGTCCGGTGATGACCCAAACCCATTTCAGTTCCATTGGCAGCCGTGCCGTCGGTAGCGTTTCTGCTGATGTGACCGCCCCGCAATTGAGAGTCGTTGATCAGGATTCCACCCTGGATCAGCTGCCCACCCAAGAGCGTTGGGTGTTCTAGGCAAGAAGGCGGCCGCTTGAGTTGAGCGCCCGCACTGCACTACCGCTGTTACCTTTTATAGAAGCATAAGGAGAATCACCATGTTGAGTTGGGCAATCACATTTCTGATCATCGCCATTGTGGCTGCAGTACTGGGCTTCGGTGGTATCGCGGGCACCGCTACGGGTATCGCCAAGATCCTGTTTGTCGTCTTCCTGGTGATGTTCATTGCTTCGTTCTTCTTTGGTCGTCGCGGCCGAGGCTGAATATGACCACTTTGTCTCTCAAAGCCATTGCTGCCGTCTTGCTATTAGGCGGCAGCGGCTTGGCGATGGCCGCCAACGACGGCCAATCGCGAGCCAATGAACTGCTCAGCGCGGACCCGCAATACCGCGAAACCTGGCAAGACGTGGTGAAGAAAGAAGAGCGTCTGCCGGAGTGGGTGATGAACCTGTCGGGTACGGCCGAGCAAATGACGGCCGTGGAAGAAGATGGCGACAAGTATTTGGTGGGGCCGTTGTGCGAAACCGCAGATACGTGCCTGAACAAACGCCTGATCGTTGCCTTCAGCTTCGACAAGGAAGACGCCTACGCGATGTTGGTAGAGGTCCCGGCCGGACTGCCGAAGGATAAATCGCCAACGCGCCATGCCGATTACCGGTTTATCGGTAAGCCGGATGAAGGCATGCAGAAGTTGCTGATGGAGCAACTGAAGAAAGATCCGAATTGGTACTAGGTGCCGTCTGACGCGTCTGTCGTCTACGGGGCCATCATCCATAGAGAGGCACGCTTGCTTCTTTCTGTCTGCACCGCTCGCCATGGGCGGTGCATGACCAGGGGGCCGGGTTGCTCTGATCAACTGGGATCGGCGCGACCTACGGGCACAGGGAGTGCCTGCGCAAGGGCCGGGTCAGGCGAAAAGCTGCGACGCAGGTTCACAGGCCCACGGCTTGCTGAACTTGCGGCGTGCTTGTCACTCTCAATCCCGCCCTCTTATTCCGCCCTTAGTCGCACAATTCCTTTTTTGCTCGCGCCCAACCATTACTTGGTATGTCGGGGTGACCATCTATCGAGAAAGTTTTTACACCGCTATCGGCCATTTCTGATGTTGGCCCGCTGAATTCCTAGGCTTCTGCGCCAGTGCCCCAAAGGGGGGCGGAACCTCTGGGCGAGCCTAAATTGGCCGGTTCACGGCATATTCACCGGGCAAAATGTCGCATTTGAACTGACCGATCGGACAGTTATGATGAAAAAAACTCATGCCGATTCGGCATGGGGTAGGCGTTTACGGCATTAGACGGCGCTCCCTTGCATCGGAATAGTTGCGCCTTTTTTCGCCTGCCAGTAAGCCATTTCGGCCACGCTGCGGTGACCTTCCATGGAGGCCGATGCACACACTTTTTCGCTCTCGAGCGTTGCAGCTGGCGCATTCGCCTTAAGTTCACTTGAAGTAAGGGTAATGACATGAAGAAGGCAAAGCTAAGCCTCGCCTGGCAGATCCTCATCGGTTTGGTGCTGGGGATTGCAATTGGTGCAGTGCTTAACCATTTCAGTGCTGAAAAAGCCTGGTGGATCAGCAATGTGCTGCAGCCGGCGGGCGATATCTTTATCCGCCTGATCAAGATGATCGTGATCCCGATTGTGATTTCCTCGCTGATCGTCGGTATTGCCGGTGTGGGTGACGCGAAAAAACTCGGCCGCATCGGTGTCAAAACCATCCTTTACTTCGAAATCGTCACAACCATCGCCATTGTGGTCGGCCTGGTGTTGGCCAACGTCTTTCACCCGGGCGCGGGTATCGACATGAGTACCCTGGGCACTGTGGACATTTCCAAGTACCAGGCGACCGCTGCCGAGGTTCAGCATGAACACGCGTTCATCCAGACCATCCTCAACCTGATTCCGTCGAATATCTTCGCCGCCGTGGCCCGTGGCGAAATGCTGCCGATCATTTTCTTCTCCGTGCTGTTCGGCCTGGGATTGTCGAGCCTCAAGCCTGATCTGCGCGAGCCGCTGGTAACTATGTTCCAGGGCGTGTCCGAGAGCATGTTCAAAGTCACCCACATGATCATGAAGTACGCGCCGATCGGCGTATTCGCGCTGATCGCGGTGACAGTGGCCAACTTCGGCTTTGCCTCGCTGTTGCCGCTGGCCAAGCTGGTGATCCTGGTTTACGTCGCCATCCTGTTCTTCGCTTTTGCCGTACTGGGCCTGATCGCCCGCTTGTTCGGGTTCTCGATCCTCAAGTTGATCCGCATCTTCAAGGACGAGTTGGTCCTGGCCTACTCCACCGCCAGCTCCGAAACCGTGCTGCCGCGCGTGATCGAGAAGATGGAAAGCTACGGTGCGCCCAAGGCCATCTGCAGCTTCGTGGTACCGACCGGTTACTCGTTCAACCTCGACGGTTCGACCCTGTACCAGAGCATTGCGGCGATCTTTATCGCCCAGCTTTACGGCATCGATCTGTCGATCGGCCAGCAACTGATGCTGGTGCTGACCCTGATGGTCACCTCCAAGGGTATTGCCGGTGTGCCGGGGGTTTCCTTCGTGGTGCTGTTGGCTACCCTGGGCAGCGTGGGCATCCCGTTGGAAGGCCTGGCATTCATCGCCGGTGTCGACCGCATCATGGACATGGCGCGTACCGCCCTCAACGTGATCGGCAACGCGTTGGCCGTGCTGGTGATCTCCCGTTGGGAAGGCATGTATGACGATGCCAAGGGCGAGCGCTACTGGAACTCGCTGCCGCACTGGCGCAGCAAGGAAGCCTTGCCGACGGCCCAAGCCACTCGCAGCTGATAGCACACTTGCACTGAAACAAACCCCGGAAAATTCCGGGGTTTGTCGTTTCTGCCAGCCCCGCTATCATTCGCCCCATCTTTCGGGGGATTTAACTGATGCTCAATGGCCTATGGCTTGGCTTCTTCGTCGTGGCAATGGTGTCGGCACTGGCGCAATGGCTGGTGGGCGGTAACGCCGGGATTTTTGCGGCCATGGTGGAAAGCATTTTTGCCATGGCCAAGTTGTCGGTGGAAGTGATGGTGCTGCTGTTCGGCACGCTTACGTTGTGGCTGGGCTTTTTGCGCATCGCCGAAAAAGCCGGAATTGTCGATTGGCTGGCCAAGGCTCTCGGTCCGCTGTTCCGCCGGTTAATGCCGGAAGTGCCCGCCGGCCACCCCGCCATCGGCTTGATCACCCTTAACTTCGCCGCCAACGGCCTGGGCCTGGACAATGCGGCTACGCCCATCGGCCTGAAGGCGATGAAGGCGTTGCAGGAACTCAACCCCATCCCCAACACGGCCAGTAACGCGCAGATCCTGTTCCTGGTGCTCAACGCATCTTCATTGACGCTGTTGCCGGTGACCATCTTCATGTACCGCGCCCAGCAAGGGGCCGCCGACCCGACGCTGGTGTTCCTGCCGATCCTGCTGGCCACCAGCGCCTCGACCCTGGTTGGCCTGCTTTCTGTGGCGGTGATGCAGCGCCTGCGCCTGTGGGACCCGGTCGTGCTGGCCTACCTGATTCCCGGCGCGTTGATATTGGGTGGCTTCATGGCGTTGCTGGCGACCTTGTCCGCCACGGCGTTGGCCGGCTTGTCGTCGATCCTCGGTAACCTCACGCTGTTTGGCTTGATCATGCTGTTCCTGGTGATCGGCGCGCTGCGCAAGGTGAAGGTGTACGAGGCGTTTGTCGAAGGTGCCAAAGAAGGTTTCGACGTTGCCAAGAACCTGTTGCCGTACCTGGTGGCGATGCTCTGTGCGGTGGGCGTGTTGCGTGCGTCCGGCGCGTTGGACTTCGGTCTGGAAGGCATTCGCCATGTGGTGGCCTGGACGGGGATGGACACGCGCTTTGTCGATGCGTTGCCGACCGCGATGGTCAAGCCGTTCTCCGGCAGTGCCGCTCGGGCGATGTTGATCGAGACCATGCAGACCCAAGGCGTGGACAGCTTCCCGGCGCTGGTGGCGGCGACGATCCAGGGCAGTACCGAAACCACCTTTTATGTGTTGGCCGTGTACTTCGGTTCGGTGGGCATCCAGCGGGCGCGGCATGCGGTGGGCTGTGCGTTGCTGGCGGAGTTTGCTGGCGTCGTGGCGGCGATTGCGGTGTGCTACTGGTTTTTTGCCTAAGGCTTGGATTGCTATCGGGGGCTTGCCCCCGATGAGGCCCTCAGCGTTTTACCGCACCGTTGCCTTGCGCCACGACCCAATCCACTACCTGCTTGTTCAATTGATCCCCGGCCTGCCCAAAAGCAGCCACCACCGCTGGCACCTTGGTATCTGCCACCGGCTGGCGCACTTCAAACCGCCGGCTGGCCATAATCCGTTGATCGCTCCCTCGCACCAGGCGTGCGTCGAGGCGAATCACCACCTCCACCGCGCTCCCTCGATACTCAGTCTGAAACGCCTGCAACTGCCCGCCCAATTCATAGTCGGCCTGCAGGTTAGTCTCGTCGGTACTGAGCAACGTCACCCGGCCATCCCGCTGGAAACCATCGAGCAGGCGGTTACGCAACAACACCGGTGCCGGATCGCTCCAGCGCGAGTTGGCATAACTGCTGATCAAATCGCCATTGGGCACCACGGCGATGCGTGGGCTATCGAGAAACTCGCTGGTCTGCGGCTTGGTCACGCGCAGCGACCAACTGACCGGCGCACCTTGTGTGGCGGTCTGGGTGGCAGCCAGGCGATACACGTCCGAAGGGTCGGCTTTGGGCAGAATCGAACACGCGCTGATCAGCGCCAGTGCCACGGGGGCGATCAGCTGATACGCACGCTTCATGGCGTGAACTCCTTGTTCTTGTCGCTGCCCAGCAGGTAACCGCTGGGGTTGGCTTCCAGGCGGCGGGAGATAGCGCGCAGCGAACCGAGGGTTTCACGCAGTTCACGCACCGCCGGCGCCAGTTCATTGAGACCTTGCAGGCCGCTGTTCACCGAGTCCTTGTTATCGGTCAACAAGGTGTTGAGGGTCGCGGTGCTGTGTTCCAGGGATTTCATGGCCTGCTCGGCACTGCCGAAAGCCTGTTTGCCTTGATCGTTGAGCAAGCCATTGGCATTACGCATCAGCAGCGTGGTCTGCTCCAGCGCGGCGCTGGCCTGTTTGCTCACTTGCATCAGTTGCTGCATCACCACCTTGATATCACCGCGTTGGTCGGCGATGGCGCCGGTGGTTTGTTGCAGGTTATCCAAGGTTTTACTGATGCGGTCGACGTTCTCCGAGGAGAACATCGCGTTGGCGTTGTGCAGCAGCAGGTTGATGCCGGTCATCAAGTCGCTGCTGTCGTTGAGCAGCCGCGCGATAGGTGACGGTGAGGCAATGATCTGCGGCAGGTTGCCGCCCTTGCCCTTGAGTGCCGGGCTTTGCGGGGTGCCGCCGCTGAGCTGGATGATCGAAGTGCCGGTGATGCCGGTCAGCGCCAGCTTGGCCTGGGTATCTTCCTTGACCGGCGTTTGCCCGGCCAGGCGGATGCGTGCGAGGACGCGGCGCGGGTCCTTGGGGTCCAGGCTCAGGCTGATCACGTCGCCCACCTTGATCCCGCTGTATTGCACCGAACTGCCCTGGGACAGGCCGCTGACCGTTTCGTTGAAGATCACTTCGTAATCCTGGAAGGCGCTGTCGACGCTGGATTTGGCCAGCCACAGGCCAAACAGCATCGCGCCGACTACCACAATCACGCTGAACAGACCGATCATCACATGATGGGCTCGGGTTTCCATGTCATACCTCGTTGAGCGATTGAGCGGCATCCAATGCCGCGCGGCCACGGGGGCCGTGGAAATATTCGTGAATCCACGCGTCGTCGGTTTCCGAGACGACATCGATGGCACCGGCCACCAACACTTTTTTCTGCGCCAGTACCGCCACGCGATCGGTGATGGTGTACAGCGTATCGAGGTCATGGGTGACCAGGAACACGCTCAGGCCCAATGCGTCGCGCAGGGTCAGGATCAGTTGGTCGAATTGCGCCGCGCCAATCGGGTCGAGGCCGGCGGTGGGCTCATCGAGGAACAGGATGTCCGGGTCCAGCGCCAATGCCCGGGCCAGGGCCGCGCGCTTGATCATGCCGCCGGACAGCGACGCCGGGTACTTGTCGGCGGCCGACAGTGGCAACCCGGCCAGGGCCAGTTTGACCGCGGCCAGGTGCTCGGCGTCGCGGCGGCTGAGGCCGGCATGTTCGATCAATGGCAGCGCGACGTTCTCGGTCACGGTCAGCGAGGAAAACAGTGCGCCCTTCTGGAACAACACGCCAAAGCGCCGCTCCACCAGGGAACGTTCATGTTCCGGCAGGCTTGGCAGGTTCTTGCCGAACACCCGTACTTCGCCTTCGCTGGGCCGACGCAGGCCGACGATGCTGCGCAGCAACACCGATTTGCCGCTGCCGGAGCCGCCGACCACCGCAAGGATCTCGCCCTTGTACAGCGACAGGTCGAGATTTTCGTGCACGCTCTGGCTGCCGAAGCGGTTGCACAGACCGCGTACTTCGATCACCGCCTCGGTGGGCGCACGGTGTAAGCGACTCACCAGCTCATCTCCATGAAGAACAGCGCTGCGACCGCGTCCAGCACAATCACCACGAAGATCGACTGCACCACGCTGGAGGTGGTATGCGCACCGACTGATTCAGCGCTGCCGCTGACCTTGAAGCCTTCCAGGCAGCCGATGGCCGCGATCAGGAAGGCAAAGATCGGCGCTTTCACCATGCCCACCAGGAAGTGCTGCACGCCAATGTCCGATTGCAGCAGCGACAGGAACATCGCCGGCGAAATATCCAAGGCCACCGCGCACACCACGCCGCCGCCGACAATCCCCGAGAGCATCGCCAGGAACGTCAGCATCGGCAGCGCCACCAGCAATGCAAGCACGCGGGGCAGCACCAGCAGTTCCATTGGGTCCAGGCCCAGGGTACGGATGGCGTCGATTTCCTCGTTGGCCTTCATTGAGCCGATTTGCGCGGTGAAGGCACTGGCGGTGCGGCCGGCGATGAGGATTGCGGTGAGCAACACGCCGAATTCGCGCAGGAACGAGAATGCCACCAGGTCTACGGTAAAAATCGTTGCGCCGAAGCTCTTGAGTACCGTCGCGCCGAGGAAGGCCACCACGGCGCCCACCAGAAAGGTCAACAAGGCCACGATAGGCGCGGCGTCGAGGCCGACTTGTTCCAGGTGCGCGACCATCGGTGTGATGCGCCAGCGCTTGGGCCGGAAAATGCCACGGGCGAATGTTTCGAGGATCAGACCGATAAAGCCGAGCAGTTGTTTGCTGTCCTGCCAGACGGTGTCCACCGCTCGGCCGATGCGCGCCAGCAGTTGCATGCCGGCGGTTTCTTCCGGAGACTTTTCCGGTACGCAGAAATCATTCAGGGAGCGGTAGACCGTCTTGAGCAGTGCACGATCGGCGGCGGACAGCGTGCAGTCGGTCTGCTCGGCAGACTGTTCGATACGGGTCGGCCCCAGCAGCTCCACCAGCAATGAAGCGCCGGCGGTATCCAAGGCGCCGAGGCCATTGAGGTCAATGCGTGCGCCGGCATCGTATTGGCCGTCGAGCTTGTCCGCCAGCTTCTTCAGGTTTGCGTAGTGGGCAAGCGTCCAGTCCCCGGTAATCCGCAACAGCGCAGGGACGGAGGACGTATCGAGTTGGGCTGCGCCGGCGGTGGTCCTACTGGTCATAAGCTCCGAGCTTGTATTGGCTATCCGCAATTGCTACGTAATAGCACGATCCCGCCTACTGTGGGTTGTCCGTTTGTGCTGTGTCCGAGACTTTAAAACGCAGTACGCCGATCACTTGCCCATCTTCGGTCAGCACCTGAACCTGCCAGCGGCCTACTGCGTCGTTCGGGAAGTTCTGTTTGTGGGTCCAGGCGCGGTAGCCCTCCTTGCGCCCGCCGTGGATATCCAGAGCGATGCGGTCCACCTCTTTGCCGTTGAATTTCCACACGTGGTAGATCCGCTCGTCCAGCCCGCGCGGTGCGTTGATCGCGGTGTAGGCGTACAGCCCGCCGCTGCGCAGTTGCGCGGCGCTGACGTCCTTGAGGTCATCGCCTGGCGTGCGGTCCTGCAACTGGGTGCTGATGGCCACTTCGGTCATCCACAGGGTGGCCGGCGGTACCCAGCTGCGCAGGAACCAGCCCGCGCAACCTATGGCGGCCGTCACCCCCAGCAGCATCCCCCAGCCCTTGAGGCTGCGCAGCGGCAGGCTCACCGCCAGGCTCGGGATCGACAGGGCCATGGCGACGCCAAGCGCCAGCTTGTAACTCTCAGCGGTGGTCAGGTGCAGGATGATCGGCAGCGCGGTGAGCAATGCGGCGAACAGGGTCAGGGTGTGCAGCGCCAGGAACAGCGAGCGCTTGGGGGCCAGCCACTTGTAGTACAGCGGGTCGATAATCGAGACCAGCGCCGCCGCGCCGAGCAGGCCGGTAAAAATCGACTGGCCGCTGTTCCAGGCGGTGGTGACGAAGAAGAACGGCAGTACAAAGAACAGACTTTCCTGGTGGATCATCTGGGTGGCGTAGCGCAGCAGGGGCTCGGGAATTTCGCGCTTGAACAGCTTGGTAAACAGCTGGGTGAAGCTGTTTTCCAGCATCAGCCACAACCAACTGACCAGCATGATCACCGCGATCCAACTGGCCATGCCCTGCTGGCGATCCACCAGGATGAAGCTGCTCACACCCGAAATGAAACCGCCGAGTGCAATCACCCCTGGGTAGCGCTTCATTAGTTCGAGGATGCGCTGGATTAAGTGGGTCAGGTTGGGCATTCGGCGGTTCGCAGTTTTGTAGGAAAAAATCCAAGACAGAATAACGCCTTAGCCGGCCGTTCGGTGCCTCATTACGTGATCCGTTTGCGATAAACCCGCACGCCGATCAGCACAAGGACGGCCAGCCCGAGCAGGCCGGCGCCGATCCAGCTCAGGGCATCGTAGCTCAGCAGCGGTTTCTCGATGCGCCAGTAGCCTGGTTGCTTGAGAACTTGACGCATCGCCTCATTGGCTTGTTCCAGTTTGACCGCTTTGATGCGTTTGACCGGATCGCTGAAATGGCCGTTGTCGTAGTCGCCCATGGCGCTCCAGTAATAGTCGGCCAGGGCGCTGTTGCCCTGCACGGCCCAGGCCTGGCGCGCAATGGCGGCTTGCTGCAGCCGGGCAAACACCTGCGGGTTGAGGCCGTCCTTGAGCAATTGGGCCTTGAGGTCTTGCAGTACCTGTTCGGCATTGTCGAGATTTTCCCGTTCAACGTCGGCGTTCAGGCTGAGAAAACCCACACCGCCGAATACTTCGCGCTCGCTCCAGGGGCCGTAGGACAAACCGTGCTTGAGGCGCAGTTGACGGTACAGCGCCCAGTCGAAATAGTCCTTGAGCAGGTCGTAGGTTTCGTCATGTTGGTCGTCCAGCACCGGTTCGGGCAGCAACCAGTGCAGTTTGGCGCTGTTGCCCACCCAGCCGTGGATCAATTCGCGATGACCGGCGGCGGCCTGCTGGATCTGCGGCAGCGGTGCATGCTCGCTGGGCTCGACCGGGTCGAGCTGGCCGTAGGTACGTTCCAGGTAGGCCGGCAGCAGCTTGTCGAGTTCGCCGACGATGATCAGGGTCATGTTGTTGGGGGCGTACCAATCTTTGCGCAGCTTTTGCAGTTGGTCGCGGGTCAGGTGATGGACCTCGGCGCGTTCGGCGCACTTGAGGCCCAGCTCGACGGCCAATTGATTGCTGGCGGTGTGCCCCAGGTCCTGGCGGTCGAGCAGGCGTTGCAAATGTGAGTAATGGCCGCCGTCTTCGCGCTCGACCACTTTTTTGGCAGCGTCGATATTTGCATCGGTCAATTCGGTGCGCGTGAGAATCGCCAGCAGCAGGTCGAGCACCTTGCGCTGGTTTTGCGCTGGCGCTTCGATCACGAAGGTGGTGTCGGCGTTGCTGGTGTAGGCGTTCCACTCGCCGCCCAGGGCTTGCATGCGGTCTTCCAGGTCACCTTCGCCGCCGCCATCGATGCCGCTGAACAGCAAGTGTTCGAACAGGTGCGGCAGTTCCTTGTCTGCGCACCTGAAGTCATCCAGGCCCACACCGACCACCAGACGGATCGCCACATGCCCGCGCTCATTGCCCGGTTTGAGCAGCACTTGCAGGCCATTGGGCAGTGTGTAGCCCTCGACCTGCAGGCGATCAAAGGCAAAGGCGTGGGTAGCGCCCATGAGCAGGCAGGCGAATAACAGGCGACGCATAACTGGCTTCCTGGCGAGTGAGGTCAGCCTTAACTGACTTCACGGGCCATCGTACGTTCAGGGCGAATGCGTGATGTCGGCAATATCTTCAGCCGAGAGCGCGCCGGTGTCGGAGGTTTCCAACACTACATACGCACTGCTGCAAAACAACGAGTTGAGGCGTTTCATGTCGGCAATCAGCTCCAGATGCAGGGAACTGGTCTCCAGGCTCTGTACGATCTTGCGCTGCAGGCGGCTGACATGGGCGTGGGCCAGGCGCCGTTCCTGGGCGCGGAAGCGGCGCTTCTCACGCAGCAACTGGCGGGCACTTTCCCGGTCGGCGCTGAGAAACACCGACAGGCCCAGGCGCAGATTGGCGATCAGTTGGCCGTGCAGCCCGGTAAGTTCTTCCAGGCCGACTTCAGAGAACTGGCGACGCTGGGACGTCTTTTGCTGCTGGACTTTGCGCAGCATGCGTTCGATCAGGTCGCCGGCGAGCTTGAGGTTGATCGACAGTTCGATGATTTCGGCCCAGCGTCGGCTGTCATGTTCGCTGAGATCTTCCCGGGGCATCTGCGCCAGGTAGAGCTTGATCGCACTGTAGAGCGCTTCGACGTCGTCGCTGAGGCTGCGAATTTCCTGGGTGATGGCGGTTTGCTTACCACGCAGCACTTCCTGCATGGCGGTGAGCATATTGTCGATGAGGTCGCCCAGGCGTAGGGTTTCGCGGGCCGCGTTGGCCAGCGCCAGGCTTGGTGTGGCGAGGGCGTGGGGTCCAGGTGGCGTGGCTTGGCCTTGCCGTTGGCCTCTTCGCGCTCGGGCAGCAACCACGCACACAGGCGTGCCATAGGGCCGATAGTCGGCAGCAGGATCAGGCAGCGGCTGACGTTGTAGAGCAAATGGAAAGTGATGACCATGCCTTGGGCGCTGTAATCCAGGTCGTCCATCCAGCGCACGAGAGGGTCGAGCACCGGAATGATCAACAGCAGCCCGATCAGTTTGTATAACAGGCTGCCCAAGGCCACCTGACGCCCGGCTGAGTTCTGCATGCTGGTGCTGAGAAAGGCCAGCACGCCACTGCCGATGTTGGCACCGATCACCAGGCCGATGGCTACGTGCAAACCGATCACGCCGGCACCGGCCAGGGTGGCGGTGAGCAGCACGGCAGCCAGGCTCGAGTAGGAAATCATCGCGAACAAGGCGCCGACCAGGGCGTCGAGCAGAATGTCGCCGGTCAGCGAAGCGAAGATCACCTTGACGCCCTGGGCATGGGTAATCGGCCCGGCGGCTTCGACGATCAATTGCAGCGCAAGGATGATCAGTCCGAGGCCGATCCCCACGCGTCCCAACTGCCCCGCCCGCGTCTGTTTACGCGACAGGAAGAAGATCACACCGAGAAAAATCAGCAGTGGCGACAGCCAGGACAAGTCAAAGGTGAGTACCCGTGCCATCAGCGCGGTACCGACATCTGCGCCGAGCATGGTCGCCAGGGCGGGCATCAGGCCCATCAGGCCCTGGCCGACAAACGACGTCACCAGCATCGCCGTAGCGTTGCTGCTCTGCACCATGGCCGTCACCAGGATGCCGGCGAGAAATGCCAGCCAGCGCTTGGACATGTTCTGCCCGATGACTTGGCGCAAGTTGGAGCCGTAGACCCGCAGGATGCCGGTACGGACGATATGCGTGCCCCAGATAAGCAGGGTCACGGCGGAAAGCAGATTGAGCAAGGTCAGCATGCTCGGCCCCCCGTGTGGGTGTGCTCCAGCAGGAGCAAATGAAAATTGCCGCGTGCCGCTCTACGTCTTGTACTTAAGCTGTAGTTGGCGAATGGGCTCTGCGCCAGCATCGCATAGCTAAAGTGGGGATTGAAACAAAACTGTCATGAAGTCAGCTTTTTGCAGGCGAAAAAAAGGGGCGTATGAAAGCCCCTTTTCAACAGCGGGTCACCATTATTGACCCGGAATGTCCTTGCGCAGTTTCACTGGGTCCTGCTGCTTTTTCTTTTTCGCGATGGCGGTACGCATCTTGATGTTCACCGCTTCCACCGCCAGCGAGAACGCCATGGCGAAGTAGACGTAGCCTTTTGGCACGTGCACATCGAAGGATTCAGCGATCAGCACGGTACCCACTACCAGCAGGAACGACAGCGCCAGCATCTTCAACGACGGGTGCTTGTCGATGAATTCGCTGATGGTGCCGGCCGCCAGCATCATCACCAGTACGGCCACGACGATCGCGGCAACCATGACCGGAACGTGTGACACCATGCCCACCGCAGTAATGACCGAGTCCAGCGAAAACACGATGTCGATGATCGCGATCTGGATGATGGTGTAGATGAACTTGCCGCCGGCGCCTTTAGGCTCGTCGTGGGTTTCGTCTTCACCTTCCAGGGCGTGGTACATCTCTTGAGAGCTTTTCCACAGCAGGAACAGGCCACCGAAGAACAGGATCAGGTCGCGCCCGGAAATGCCCTGGCCAAACACCACGAACAGATCGGCGGTCAGTTGCATGACCCAGGTGATCGACAGCAGCAGCATGATGCGCGTGACCATGGCCAGTGCCAGGCCGAAGATCCGGGTGCGCGCCTGCATAGGCTTGGGCATGCGGCTGACCAGGATCGAGATCATGATGATGTTATCGATGCCCAGGACGATCTCGAGGGCCGTCAGGGTGAAGAAGGCAATCCAGATTTCCGGATTGGTCAGCCATTCCATGTGTATTCCTTTGAGCAAGTGTTAAACCGCACCGGCGGATAGGCCGGTGCGGTTGGGTTGTACGATTATAGAGTGCTGAACAGCGGAAAAATCCCCATCAGCAATGCGGCAAACATTATGCACAGGCACACGAGCACTGCCCACTTCAGGGTGAAGCGCTGGTGATCGCCAAATTCGATACCGGCCAGGGCCACCAGCAGGTAGGTCGACGGTACCAGCGGGCTGAGCAAGTGCACAGGCTGGCCAACGATCGAGGCGCGAGCCATTTCCACCGCGGTGATGCCGTAGTGGCTGGCGGCTTCGGCCAGTACTGGCAGCACGCCGTAGTAGAACGCATCGTTAGACATGAAGAAGGTGAACGGCATGCTCACCAGCGCCGTAATGACCGCCAGGTACGGGCCCATGGCTTCCGGGATCACCGCCAGCAGGCTCTTGGACATGGCATCGACCATGCCGGTGCCCGACAGGATACCGGTGAAGATGCCCGCGGCGAAGATCAGCCCCACCACCGCCAGCACGCTGCCGGCGTGGGCGGCGACACGGTCTTTTTGCTGCTGCAGGCACGGGTAGTTGACGATCATCGCGATACTGAACGCCACCATGAACAACACCGGCAGCGGCAACAGGCCGGCGATCAGGGTGCACATCAGGGCCAAGGTCAGCGCGCCGTTGAACCAGATCAGCTTCGGACGGCGGGCGTCCGGGTATTGCGACACGCTGATTTCGCTGTGGTCGATCTCATCACCCTGCAGGTGCAACTCACCCAGACGTGCACGTTCGCGCTTGCCGTACATATAGGCGATCACCAGGATTGCCACGACACCTGCGGCCATGGCGGGATCATCGGCACGAAAATATCCGAAGGGTCCACATGCAGTGCACTGGCGGCGCGGGCGGTCGGGCCGCCCCAGGGGGTCATGTTCATCACGCCACCGGCGAGGATGATCAGGCCGGCCATGATCCGCGGGCTCATGCCGATGCGCTGGTAGAGCGGCAGCATGGCGGCCACGCAGATCATGTAGGTGGTAGCGCCGTCACCGTCGAGGGACACCACCAGGGCCAGCACTGCGGTGCCAACCGAGACCTTCAGCGGATCGCCCTTGACCATCTTGAGGATCTTGCGCACGGCCGGGTCGAACAGGCCGGAGTCGATCATCAAGGCAAAGTAAAGGATGGCGAACATCAGCATCACGCCGGTCGGCGCGAGCTTGGTGATGCCTTCGAGCATCATCGGGCCGATCTTCGGCGCGAAACCGCCGAACAGCGCGAACAGGATCGGCACGATGATCAGGGCGATCAGCGCAGACAGGCGCTTGGTCATGATCAGGAACATGAACGTGATGACCATGGCAAAGCCAAGGAAAGTCAGCATAGGAATACTCCAGGCGTAGCGCGGCTAGGGAATGGCGAACCGGGTGGGCTCAGCGCAGAACGAAAGGCACGAGGCGTACGGGTGGAGTTGGGGCGAACAGGCGGGTACGGACGGACATCGGGAATCACCATTGTTGTTGTTAACAGCCGGTCTGTTGCCGGCAGTGGGGGCGATCCTAGACGGGTTAGCTTTCAGCCAGCTTTCGCTGGCAAAACAGGTGATATGGAATAGACACACGGTCTTCAAGCTTGCACAGGTCAAAATGTGGGAGAGGGCTTGCCCCCACACACATTGGAGTGTGTTTATCTCGGGTAATTCAGGGTAGTTCGAGACCGCCGGCTGCCTTGTGCAGTGACCGCAGGTGTTCGCCCAACTGCTTGAGGTTGGCCTCGCACGCGGCAATCTCGGCCGCGCGCGCAGGTTCCAGCAGCGCCCTCACCTCTTTATCCAACTCCCCTGTCAGCGATTGCAATTGCTTCTGGCGCTCGGCACTTTCCGACTCCAGGCGCTTGGCTTCCGACGGTTGCGGCAGGCCGTAGCCGCCGCTGTCCAGCAGCTCCGCCGGACGGCTGAGGAAGCCGCTGTTGGCGAGGATTTGCTGCAGGGTGGCGTTGGCCTTCTCCATACCGCCGTTTTTCAGCTCGCGGGCGCCGAGGTAGCGTTGCTTGACTTCGTCCTGAGCGATCATCAACTGTTTGCGAAAGCTGGCTTGCTCCAGCAGCAGCAACGCGGCGCTGGTACGCAGGTCGGCCTGGTCGAACCATTGGCGACGCTGCGCTGCGCTCAGCGCTAACCAATCTTCCACCTGGGTCTGCTTGATCGGCAGATGCTTGCGCAGTACGTCGAACATCGCCTGATAGCGCTCGCGGAACGAGTCAAAGTGATAGCCCAGGCGCAGCGCTTCGCGTTTGTCATTCAGTACGCTGGTATCGGCCAAGCCGCGGGCTTGCAGCACCTCGAGCAGGCCGTTGGGGGTGATGTTGTCCAGACCGGTGAGTTGCGGGTTGGCGCTGCCGCTGCGCAACAGTTTCAAGCTTTCGACCGCGCAATTATTGGACAGGAAATAGTAGTTGCCGTCGTAGCTCCAGTGCATTTCTGCAGCGTGTTCGACGGTGTCGTTGATTTCCTGTCGCGACAGTTTCAGCGGCACAGAGGCCAGGCCGCGCAGCTCGGTCTTGGTGTATTCGTCGATGACCTGGGCCAGCGGCAACACAAACAGGCGTGACGGGTACTTGCCCACCAAGCCGTCCCAGCTCGACAGCTGAACGTCGCCGACAAACGCGCGATAGGACAGCACCAAGTGCTGGTCCAGATCCAGCCGACAATCCGGCCCACGAGGGCGGCCCGGCGCGCAGATTACCAGGCGCAACATGCTGTGGCCCCAGCGGCTCACCAGGTTCTGGTTGGCTTCGGCCAGCAGGTAGTCGATCTCGTAGACCCGCTCCGGGTCCACCTGGCCCAGCGGCGTCTTGGCGAAATCATTGCCGGCATTGAGGAATGGGTAGGTCTTGGCGCAGGCGTCCTGCTCAGGCGGAGCCCAGCCGAAGTGCTCCTTGTAATAGCGGAACAGCGCGGGGCGTCGGCAGGCGTAGCTCGGATCGAGGAGGAAGTACTCCATGTTGACCGCGACGAACTCCAGTGGGCTGGTGGTTTCGTAAATATCCGGGCTGCGCGCGACTTGGCGATTGTGCTGCTCGCGTTCGCCGCGCCGACCGACATATTGCGGCCAGCCGGCAAGGTCCAGCAGGCGCGGGTCATCGCTGAGGGAGAAACGCCGGTCGTTCTGGCCGCGGCACTGATCGGGCAGGCCAATCAGGCCGGTGATGCTGTTCTGGCGGCTGCAACGCTGGATCAGGGTGCGCTCGTCTGGAGACCATAGGCGCGCACGGTCATAGATATGGGTCAGTTCATGCAGGACCGTGGCGAGCATTTCCCGGCGCACGGTGCCGTGGGGACGATGGGTTTTCTGGGTGGCGGCGCTGCCGTCGGTCAGGCTGTCGAGCAGGTTGCGGTTGAGGTCCAGTTCCGACACCAGCGAAGCCTGGCCATAGGCGTTCTCGGGCATCTTGTCGGTCCAGCCTACGTCGATGCGCCGGTCCAACTGCTCGACGAAGCGCGGTGGCAACGAACGCAGCGCTTCATCGAGCAATGCCTGGCTGGCCTGCTGTTGGGCCGGCTCAAGCCATCTGTCTTGAGCCGCAGTTGCAGGCTGGCCTGGGCTGCGCCGGCACAGAGCAGCACCATCCCGGCCAGGAGCCAGGCGACAAGGCGCCTCACAGAGCGAGAATAGCTTCGGCGAGGGTCTGGTCACTGGCGTCGCGAGCTTCCGGCAGGCGGGTGCGCAAGGTGTCGAAGGCGGCTTCCAACTGTGCACCGCGGATTTCGCCGTTGCTGGCGACGAAGCTCGCCGCATCATCGTGGGCTTCACGCACGACTTTGGAATCGCGGATGGAGGTGGTGGTGTCCGAGGTGAAATCAATAGTGCGGCCAGAGGCACGAACGATGATGTTACTGGTGGCCACCAGGGTATGCGCCTGGGCAACGTCGGCCAACAACAGCAGGCCAAGGGTGGCGGCGATCAGCGGGCTACGCATGGAATTACTCCAGTTACAAAGATATAAATACGAGGATGATTATTGGACGAGAATTGCCTGCGCCAGTTCAAGGTCGCCGGCATGAAGTTTTGGTTGGGTGCGACGCAGGTAATCAAGCGCTGATTCCAGTCGTGCGCTCCTCCATTGGCCATCAGTGGCGATAAACGCGGCAGCGTCATCGTGAGCGGCCATGATCACTTTGCGATCGAAGGGCGCCGAGGTCACCTTGCTGGTGGCGTATGCGCTCGCGACGGTGCCCTGGGTGATCAAGTCAAAGGCTGAAACCAAAGGCGACCAGCAGGCAAAAAACAATACGGGGACCAGGAACAGACGGAATGAAAAAGCCATGGGACTCGACTACTGAAAACGAGCGCCAAGGCTAGCGCAATGCTTGGGCGAGAGCCAGTGAAGGTGTCAGGGAGCGGGCGCTCCCCTTGTGTGGCCGTTTCAAATGGCCAGGATGGCCTGGGCCAGTTGTGCATCCGTTGCGGTGTTCAATTGCGGTGCTTGCTGGCGGATCTGTGCCAGCGCACTTTCCAGTTTCACGCCACGAATGGCGCCTTCGCTGGCGACAAAGCTGGCGGCGTCGTCACGTGCGGCGCGCACGATCTTGTTGTCACGCAGGGATGAAGTCGCATCGGAGGTAGCGTCGGAAGTAGCCTTCAGCGCGCCGACGATGGAGTCGGTGGTCACGATGAAGCTGCTTGCATTGGCGTTGGCAGCCAGGGCCAACAAGGCAGCAGCGCTGAGCAGACGAAGGCGGGACATGGGGTGACTCCTGTAAGTGAACAATGAATGTGGTGCAGGGCGGTATCCAGATGCTGACTGGATATTAGGCTGCGGCTTATCAATTCGGGTAGATTTTATGCAGCGCGCATAACTGTACCTATTATATTGTAAATTTTCTAAACTGTACCTGTGTCGATAAATTCGCTGTTCATAGTGCAAGACCCGAGAACAACAAAGCCCGCCTCCGGTCTCCCGGGGCGGGCTTTGTTTTGAATAATCAGTGCTGGCAGTGGACCCGTTGGGTCAGGGCCAGCGGGCGCCCATTAGCGCCAGAACGGCTTGCTCAGCTCTTCGTAGCGTTGAGCTTCGCTGATGCCGGCGTCAGCCAGCAGACGCGAATCCAGACGAGCCAGTTGATGGCGGCTGGAGATGCGGCGCTGCCACAACATCAGGTTGGCGAGAACGCGCAAAGGCAGGGAAGCCTGGGAGTTTACAGCTTTTTCTTCGAAGAACAGTTCGGAACTGAGTGTACGTTCCATGATGACATCCTTCCGCTTGTGGCGGGATTAGGTAGTGGTTTAACTGATGCCAATGATCCTCCTCCGGCGCAAGACTCTCTAGATACAGTTCACTTGTATTGTGAGGGGCCAGTTAACTGTTTATAGGTGCTGTACTGTACGGAAATGGGGCAACTGTACCTGTCTGCACTGAAATAGTGCGAAATGGGCAATTTCGCATGAGTTAGTAGGAGTTTTCGGTAGGAAAACACCAGTACAGCAGTACAGTTTTTTCAAGAAGTGAGGCCGAGCGCGCCAAGCTGATGAAACTGTGTTTGCATCAGCCCGGATCGGTATCAATCAAGCCTTGAGCATATGCCCGGTTTCTTCCAGGTTAATGTGCCAGCTCAGTGCTTCACGCAGGATATGCGGGGTATGCCCGCCGAGAGCGCAGGCGGTATTGAAGTAATTGTTCAGCGCGTCGCGGTAGGCTGGGTGCACGCAGTTGTCGATGATCACTCGAGCGCGCTCGCGCGGTGCCAGGCCGCGCAGGTCCGCCAGGCCGACTTCGGTGACGAGGATGTCGACGTCGTGCTCGGTATGGTCCACATGGCTGACCATCGGGACCACACTGGAAATCGCGCCGCCCTTGGCGATCGATTTAGTCACGAAGATCGCCAGGTGCGCATTACGTGCGAAGTCGCCGGAGCCGCCAATCCCGTTCATCATCCGCGTACCGCAGACATGGGTGGAATTGACGTTGCCGTAGATGTCGAACTCCAGCGCGGTATTGATACCGATAATGCCCAGGCGTCGCACCACTTCAGGGTGGTTGGAGATCTCCTGCGGACGCAGCACCAGTTTGTCCTTGTAGTGTTCCAGATTGCCGAACACATCAGCGTTGCGCCGCTCCGACAAGGTGATCGAACTGCCCGAGGCGAAACTCAGTTTGCCGGCGTCGATCAGGTCGAAGGTCGAGTCCTGCAAGACTTCCGAGTACATGGTCAGGTCTTCGAACGGCGAGTCGATCAAACCGCACATCACCGCGTTGGCAATGTTGCCGATACCCGCCTGCAGCGGGCCGAGTTTGTTGGTCATGCGCCCGGCGTCCACTTCCTGCTTGAGAAAGTTGATCAGGTGATTGGCGATGCCTTGGGTGTCACTGTCGGGCGGCGTCACGGTGGACGCGGAGTCCGCCTGGTTGGTGATGACGATGGCGACGATCTTTTCCGGCGGGATCGGGATCGCGGTGCTGCCGATGCGATCGTCAACTTTCACCAGCGGGATCGGCGTGCGGGTCGGCCGGTAGGTCGGGATATAGATGTCGTGCAGCCCTTCCAGGTTCGGGTTGTGCGCCAGGTTGATCTCAACGATCACTTGCTTGGCGAAAATCGCAAAGCTGGCCGAGTTACCGACGGAGGTGGTGGGCACGATATGCCCTTGCTCAGTGATGGCAACTGCCTCGATCACCGCAATGTCCGGTAACTTGAGCTGGTTGTTGCGCAGTTGCTCGACGGTTTCCGACAGGTGCTGGTCGATAAACATTACTTCGCCGGCGTTGATCGCCTTGCGCAGGGTACTGTCGACCTGGAACGGCATGCGTCGGGACAGTACGCCGGCTTCTGTCAGTTGCTTGTCCAGGTCATTGCCCAGGCTGGCGCCGGTCATCAAGGTGATTTTGAGCGGCGAGGTCTTGGCGCGTTCGGCGAGGGCGTGGGGGACGGCCTTGGCTTCACCGGCACGGGTGAAGCCGCTCATGCCGACGGTCATGCCGTCCTCGATCAGTGCGGCGGCGTCTGCCGCGCTCATGACCTTGTTCAACAGCGAAGGCAAGCGGATACGATCACGGTACATGAATGGTTATCTCAGGCTACGGAAGCAAGGTGGGCAGTGTAGTGATTTCAAAAGATTTCGGCCCGCTACCATGGTCGAATGTGAGGCCGCGATTTAGAGCCTTTGGTCGGGTTTCACGCAGTAATAAAAAACCCCAGCCTACGTGAGGCCGGGGTTTGGAGTATTGCGCTGAAGCAGTGTTAGTCGACGGCTTTGACCATGTCTTCAATGACCTTCTTGGCGTCACCGAAAACCATCATGGTCTTGTCCAGGTAAAACAGTTCGTTATCCAGCCCGGCATAACCGCTGGCCATCGAGCGCTTGTTGACGATGATGGTCTTGGCTTTGAACGCTTCCAGGATCGGCATGCCGGCGATCGGTGAGTTCGGATCGTTCTTCGCGGCCGGGTTGACCACGTCATTCGCGCCCAGCACCAGCACCACGTCGGCCTGGCCGAACTCGGAGTTGATGTCTTCCATTTCGAACACTTGGTCGTAAGGGACTTCGGCCTCGGCCAGCAGCACGTTCATGTGCCCGGGCATACGGCCTGCCACCGGGTGGATCGCGTACTTCACGGTGACGCCGTGGTGGGTCAGTTTCTCGGTCAGTTCCTTCAGCGCGTGTTGCGCCCGCGCTACCGCCAAGCCGTAGCCCGGGACGATGATCACGGTGTCGGCGTTGGTCAGCAGGAAGGTTGCGTCGTCGGCCGAGCCGGACTTGACCGGGCGCGCCTCTTTGGCGCCTGCGGCGGCTCCGGCATCCGGCGCATTGCCGAAACCGCCGAGCAGCACATTAAAGAAGGAACGGTTCATCGCCTTGCACATGATGTACGACAGGATCGCGCCGCTGGAGCCCACCAGGGAGCCGGCGATGATCAGCATCGAGTTGTTCAGCGAGAAACCGATGCCTGCCGCTGCCCAGCCGGAGTAGCTGTTAAGCATCGACACCACCACCGGCATGTCGGCGCCGCCGATCGGGATGATGATCAGCACACCGAGCACGAACGCCAGGGCCAGCATCAGCGCGAACGCGGTGAGGTTGCCGGTGAGCATGAATGCCAGGCCCAGGCCCAGCGTAGCGAGACCCAACACCAGGTTCAGCTTGTGCTGGCCGCCGAACTGTACCGGTGCGCCCTGAAACAGACGGAACTTGTACTTGCCCGACAGCTTGCCGAAGGCGATCACCGAGCCGGAGAAGGTGATTGCACCGATGGCGGCACCGAGGAACAACTCCAGGCGGTTGCCCGCAGGAATCGCATCGCCCAAGTGTTTGACGATACCCAGGGATTGCGGCTCAACCACGGCGGCAATCGCGATAAACACCGCAGCCAGACCAATCATGCTGTGCATGAATGCCACGAGTTCCGGCATTTTGGTCATTTCGACGCGCTTGGCCATGATCGAACCGGCGGTGCCGCCGACCAGCAGGCCGACAATCACGTAGCCAATGCCGGCAGTCGCAAGCTCGGCACCGAGCTTATAGATGAGGCCCACGGTAGTGAGTACCGCCAGCGCCATGCCGAGCATGCCGAACAAGTTGCCGCGTCGCGACGTGGTTGGGTGCGACAGGCCTTTGAGGGCCTGGATAAAGCAGATCGACGCGATCAGGTAGAGCGTCGTTACGAGATTCATGCTCATGACGATGGCGCCTCTTCTTTTACTTTCGGGGCTTTCTTCTTGAACATCTCAAGCATGCGGCGGGTGACCAGGAAGCCACCGAAGACGTTGACCGCTGCGAGCGCTACGGCCAGCGTGCCCATGGTTTTGCCCAGCGGCGTGACGGTCAGTGCGGCGGCGAGCATCGCGCCGACGATGACGATCGCCGAGATCGCGTTGGTGACTGCCATCAACGGCGTGTGCAACGCAGGCGTAACGTTCCAGACCACGTGGTAACCGACATAAATCGCCAGCACGAAGATGATCAGGTTGTAGATACCGGGGGAGATAAGCTCTTCCATCGTCTGAATCCCTGCTTAGGCGTTTTTGCGGATGACTTGGCCGTCGCGGCACATCAGGCACGCGGCGACGATGTCGTCTTCGAGGTTGATTTCAAACTGCCCTTCCTTGGTGAAGACCAGCTTCAGGAAGTCCAGCAGGTTGCGCGCGTACAAGGCCGACGCGTCGGCGGCGACAGCGCCGGCGAGGTTGGTCGGGCCGCAGATGATCACGCCGTTTTCCACAACCACCTGGTCGGCAACGGTCAGCGGGCAGTTGCCACCCTGTGCTGCCGCGAGGTCGATGACCACCGAGCCGGGTTTCATCTGGGCGACGGTTTTGGCGCTGAGCAGGGTCGGCGCCTTGCGACCTGGAATCAGGGCGGTAGTGATGACGATGTCGGCTTGCTTGGCGCGTTCGTGGACGGCCAGGGCCTGGCGCTGCATCCAGCTGGTCGGCATCGGTCGTGCGTAACCGCCGACGCCGACGGCGCATTCGCGCTCTTCATCGGTTTCGTAAGGTACGTCGACGAACTTGGCGCCGAGGGATTCGATTTGCTCTTTTACTGCCGGACGTACGTCAGACGCTTCGATCACCGCACCCAGGCGTTTCGCCGTGGCGATGGCCTGCAAGCCTGCGACTCCTGCACCGAGGATCAACACGCGGGCGGCTTTGACCGTACCGGCGGCAGTCATCAGCATCGGCATGAAACGCGGGTAGTGATGTGCCGCCAACAACACCGCTTTATAGCCGGCAATATTGGCTTGCGAGGACAGCACGTCGAGGCTCTGGGCCCGAGAGGTGCGTGGTGCGGCTTCGAGAGCGAAGGCAGTGATACCGCGCTCGGCCAGCTTGGCGATGGTTTCGTTGCTGAACGGATTGAGCATGCCCACCAACACGGTGCCGCTTTTGATCAGCGCCAATTCGCTGTCGCTGGGAGCAACCACCTTGAGAATCAGCTCGGCGCCAAATGCATCGTCGGCACTGCCAATCGTTGCGCCTGCCGTTTCATAGGCACTGTCGACAACGCTGGCCTTGATGCCTGCGCCGCTTTGTACAGTGACCTTATGGCCCTGGCCGATCAGCTTCTTGATGGTTTCCGGGGTGGCAGCCACCCGCGTTTCACCGGTCTGGGTTTCGAGAGGAACACCAATGTGCACGTCAAATCTCCTGCATGATCTTTTTGCTTTTGATCTTTTTGTAAAAAGGCCAGTGCACCGCGAGTGGCACAACTGGGGCGGCCGATCAGCACGATCCCGCTGAAATGACAGCGGGGCGCGGCATTTTGCAGGCGAACTTTACGGCCTTCAAGGGATTATGACGGGTGACGAAAAATTAACTACAAGTCACCCTGTGACTGATTGTCGCAATGCCCTGGAATAATCTCTTTAAATACAGGTAATTAAAGAGGTCTATGGAATTCAAGGTGGTTTTTACATCGCCGCTGTGAATAGTCGTGCATTGGCCTGTGATAGTCGCTACAAGCCCTGAAAATCATAGCGTTGGGCCATATTTATCAACGACAAGTACAGTCTGTTTAAATGCGACATATATTTATATCTGTAGGGAATTTTATTTATTGACTACAAAGTCAGCAAATCACTATTGATCACTAAATGCTGGAGTTGAAGCGCTTCGATTGATCGACCAGCCAGTCCTTGAATGCGTGCAGCGAGGCTGATTCGACTTTTCGGTCAGGAATCATCAAGTAATAAGCCTTCAGGCTGGTCAGTGCCTTAGGGCTTGCAACCACCAGCTGTCGCTCTTCGAGCTCTCGCTGGATAAGGAACGGCGGAATCAGCGCAATGCCCATGTCATGCATGGCGGCTTGGGACAACATCGAGAATAGTTCGTAACGCGGGCCTGTCATGTCGCGTGGGATATTCAACTGTTGGGCGTTGAACCACTGTCGCCAGGCGTAAGGGCGGGTGGTTTGTTGCAGCAATGGAAGTTCGGCGATTTCGTGAGGGGTGAGGCGCGCGCGTTTGCCCAGGATTCGCGGGCTGCACACGGGGACAGGGTTTTCTCCCATCAATCGGTGCGATTCGGTGCCCGACCACTCGGCATCGCCAAAATAGATCGCTGCGTCAAACTCGGTATCGGCAAACAGAAAGGGCCGGGTACGGTTGGTGAGGTTGACCGTCACTTCCGGGTGCTGGCGTTGGAAGTCTTTAAGGCGGGGAATCAACCATTGCGTACCAAACGTGGGAACTACAGCCAGCTCAATGGTATTCGCGCCTTGCTGTCCCATCACTGACAGCGTATCGCGCTCCACGGCATCCAACTGTGCGGCGACTCTGCGGCTATAGGACAGCCCTGCTTCTGTCAGTTTTACTCCGCGACGTGAGCGCCGAAACAGCTCGACACTCAAAAACTCCTCAAGACTGGCGATCTGGCGGCAGATGGCGCCTTGGGTGATGGAAAGCTCCTGTGCCGCCTTGGTAAAGCTCTCGTGGCGGGCTGCTGCTTCAAAACTGACAAGGGCGGTGGTGCTGGGAATTTTTCTGCGCATGTACCTTGTCCTCACTTATGAATCGCATATGTGGCGCTTTATCGGGTTTCGAAGTGAGAAATTAGCACAACCTTATGCGCAATCCTCGTTTGCTCTAGTCGCTCCCTCGGCCTAGGCTCCTTCCACGACTTCTGATTTCTGTGCGAGGACTTATTCATGGCTGGCAAGGCAAGCTTCAACTGGATCGATCCGCTGCTGCTGGATCAACAGCTCACCGAAGAAGAGCGCATGGTGCGCGACAGCGCTGAGCAATTCGCTCAAGACAAGCTGGCGCCGCGTGTCCTCGAGGCCTTCCGTCATGAAAAGACCGACCCTGCGATCTTCCGCGAGATGGGAGAAACCGGTTTGCTGGGGGCGATGATCCCGGAGCAGTACGGTGGCAGTGGCTTGAACTACGTCAGCTATGGGTTGATTGCGCGGGAGGTCGAGCGCGTCGACTCCGGTTACCGTTCGATGATGAGTGTGCAGTCGTCATTGGTGATGGTGCCTATCAATGAGTTCGGTACCGAAGCGCAGAAACAGAAGTACCTGCCGAAATTGGCTTCTGGCGAATGGATCGGTTGTTTTGGTCTGACCGAGCCCAACCATGGCTCTGATCCGGGCGCAATGATCACGCGTGCGCGCAAAGTGGAGGGCGGTTACAGCCTGACCGGCGCGAAGATGTGGATAACCAACAGCCCGATTGCGGATGTGTTTGTAGTGTGGGGCAAGGATGACGCGGGTGATATCCGCGGCTTCGTCCTTGAGAAAGGTTGGAAAGGCCTGAGTGCGCCGGCGATTCATGGCAAGGTCGGTCTGCGCGCCTCCATCACCGGTGAGATCGTGATGGATAACGTGTTCGTACCCGAAGAGAACATTTTCCCGGATGTGCGGGGGTTAAAGGGGCCTTTCACCTGCCTGAACTCGGCGCGCTATGGCATCTCCTGGGGCGCGTTGGGCGCCGCTGAGTTCTGCTGGCATACCGCTCGCCAGTACACCTTGGACCGTCATCAGTTCGGCAGACCCTTGGCTGCGACTCAGTTGATCCAGAAGAAGCTGGCTGATATGCAGACTGAGATTTCCCTGGCCCTGCAAGGCTGCCTGCGGCTGGGCCGCATGAAGGATGAAGGTACGGCTGCGGTAGAGATTACTTCGATCATGAAGCGCAACTCGTGCGGCAAGTCCCTGGATATCGCGCGTATGGCGCGGGACATGTTGGGGGGCAACGGCATTTCCGACGAATTCGGAGTCGCGCGCCATCTGGTGAACCTGGAGGTGGTTAATACCTATGAAGGTACTCACGACGTACATGCCCTGATCCTGGGGCGTGCGCAAACCGGTCTTCAGGCGTTCTATTAATAGGAGCACGGTATGGGCGCGCTTTCGCATCTGCGGGTGCTGGATTTATCGCGAGTGTTGGCGGGCCCTTGGGCAGGGCAGATCCTTGCGGACCTTGGGGCTGAGGTCATTAAGGTCGAGCGGCCGGGTAATGGTGATGACACACGTGCCTGGGGGCCTCCCTTCCTTAAGGATGCCTATGGTGAAAACACCAGTGAGGCGGCGTATTACCTGTCTGCCAATCGTAATAAAGAGTCGGTGACTATCGACTTCACGCGACCTGAGGGCCAGAAGCTGGTGCGAGATCTGGCGGCCAAATCCGACATTCTGATCGAGAACTTCAAGGTCGGTGGCCTAGCGGCTTATGGGCTCGACTATGAGTCGCTAAAGGAGATCAATCCGGAGTTGATCTATTGCTCGATCACTGGCTTTGGTCAGACAGGACCTTATGCAGCGCGTGCGGGCTATGACTTCATGATCCAGGGCTTGGGCGGGCTGATGAGTCTGACCGGTCGGCCGGAAGGTGATGAGGGGGCCGGTCCGGTGAAGGTGGGGGTGGCGTTGACTGACATCCTCACCGGGCTCTACTCGACGGTTGCGATGCTTGCTGCGCTGGCGCATAGGGATCATGACGGCGGTGGGCAGCATATCGATATGGCGCTGCTGGATGTGCAGGTGGCGTGCCTGGCCAATCAGGCGATGAACTACCTGACGACGGGGGTGGCGCCGAAGCGGTTAGGCAATGCCCATCCAAACATTGTGCCTTACCAGGATTTCCCTACGGCTGATGGAGATTTCATCCTGACGGTGGGTAATGACGGGCAGTTTCGCAAGTTCGCTGAAGTGGCTGGGCAACCGCAATGGGCGGATGATCCGCAGTTCTCTACCAATAAGGCACGGGTGGCTAATCGGGCGCAGCTGATTCCGCTGATTCGCCAGGCGACTGTCTTCAAGACGACGGCTGAGTGGGTGTCGGCGCTGGAGCGGGTGGGAGTGCCTTGTGGGCCGATCAATGACCTGGCGCAGGTATTTGCCGATCCTCAGGTCAGGGCGCGTGGGCTAGCGATGCAGTTGCCTCATGCGCTGGCGGGGATGGTGCCGCAGGTCGCCAGTCCGATTCGGTTATCCAAGACGCCCGTGGAGTATCGGAGTGCGCCTCCTTTATTGGGAGAGCACACCGCGCAGGTGCTGCAGGGTGTGTTGGGTCTGGCGCCAGCAAATGTGGCCGTGCTGAGGGAGGCTGGAGTCATCTGAGGGCTTCTTCAATATATAGAAGTATGTTGGTGGTTTTTTAATCAAGTCCAGGTCTTTGATAGAAAATCAAAATTAATAGTTGACGGCAGATTCTGGAGGCCTATAATTCGCCCACTTCCGGCGCAGTCGA
>NZ_JAFHKI010000125.1 GCF_016937615.1 Pseudomonas lactucae
AGTGTCTGGCCCAGGATCCACGGCCGGCTTATCAGACGCCAGGGCCTGAGCGCGGAATACGGGGCGCAGTTCTGGGATGTGGATGTGCGCTGGCACTATCCTGAGGCTGGAATGATTTGTGTGCTGGAAGTGGTTCCAGCTGCATAAACCGGAAACCAAATGTGGGAGGGGGCTTGCCCCCGATATAGGTGGTTCAGTCGATATACAAGTTGACTGATCCACTGCCATCGGGAGCAAGCCCCCTCCCACATTTTTACCGCAGTTATTTCTCGACGAACGCGCGCTCGATCAAGTAATCACCCGGCTCACGCATGCGTGGCGAAACTTTCAGGCCGAAGCTGTTCAACACTTCGCTGGTTTCGTCCAACATGCTTGGGCTGCCGCACAGCATGGCGCGGTCGTCCTCGGGGTTGATGGGTGGCAGGCCGATGTCGCTGAACAGCTTGCCGCTGCGCATCAGGTCGGTCAGGCGACCTTCGTTTTCGAACGGCTCGCGGGTCACGGTTGGGTAGTAGATCAACTTTTCACGCAGGGCTTCGCCGAAGAATTCGTTCTGCGGCAGGTGCTCGGTGATGAATTCGCGGTAGGCGACTTCGTTGACGTAACGCACGCCGTGGCACAGGATCACTTTTTCGAAACGCTCGTAGGTCTCGGGATCCTGGATCACGCTCATAAATGGCGCCAGGCCAGTACCGGTGCTGAGCAAGTACAGGTGTTTGCCCGGCTTCAAATCGTCAAGCACCAGGGTGCCTGTCGGTTTTTTGCTGATGATGATCTCGTCGCCTTCCTTCAAATGCTGCAATTGGGAAGTCAGCGGGCCATCCGGCACCTTGATGCTGAAGAACTCCAGATGCTCTTCCCAGTTCGGGCTGGCAATGGAGTAAGCGCGCATGAGCGGGCGGCCGTTAGGCTGTTGCAGGCCGATCATCACGAACTGACCGTTCTCGAAGCGCAGGCCCGGATCACGGGTGCACTTGAAGCTGAACAGAGTGTCGTTCCAGTGATGAACACTGAGGACACGCTCGTGGTTCATGTTGCTCATGTACGGGGAACTCCTGGAAATGGGTCTGCGCCAGAGATGAAGCGCGCAATTGCACAACATTCTAATGGCGACGACAATATCTGTTAACTGGATTATTAAGATAAGGGTTATCGGTTATATCGATATGCGATTTACTCTCCGTCAACTGCAAGTCTTCGTCGCCGTCGCCCAGCAGGAAAGCGTCTCACGCGCTGCTGGCCTTCTGGCCTTATCTCAATCCGCCGCCAGTACGTCGATTACCGAACTGGAGCGCCAATCCAGCTGCCAGTTGTTCGACCGCGCCGGTAAACGCCTGAGCCTCAACGCCCTCGGGCATCAGCTATTACCCCAGGCCGTGGCGCTGCTGGACCAGGCCAAGGAGATCGAGGATCTGCTTAACGGCAAGTCCGGCTTCGGCTCCCTGGCGGTCGGCGCCACCCTGACCATCGGCAATTACCTCGCCACCCTGCTGATCGGCAGTTTCATGCAGCAGCATCCCGAAAGCCAAGTGAAGCTGCATGTGCAGAACACTGCCAATATCGTGCACCAGGTTGCGCATTACGAAATTGACCTGGGTCTAATCGAAGGCGACTGCAGCCACCCGGACATCGAGGTACAGACCTGGGTGGAAGATGAACTGGTGGTGTTTTGCGCGCCCCAGCATCATTTGGCCAAGCGTGGCGTGGCAACAATGGAAGAACTGACCCATGAGGCGTGGATCCTGCGCGAACAAGGCTCAGGCACGCGCCTGACCTTCGACCAGGCCATGCGCCATCACCGCAGTGCGCTGAATATCCGCCTGGAGCTGGAACACACCGAGGCGATCAAGCGCGCCGTGGAGTCAGGGTTGGGGATTGGCTGCATCTCCCGCCTGGCGCTGCGCGACGCGTTTCGTCGGGGCAGCCTGGTACCGGTGGAAACCCCGGACCTGGACCTGGCGCGGCAGTTCTACTTCATCTGGCATAAACAGAAGTACCAGACCTCGGCGATGCGTGAGTTTCTTGAGTTGTGCCGCGCTTTCACCGCAGGGGTTCAGCGCAGCGACGAGATCGTGCTGCCGAGCATTGCCTGAGGCTTAGATAAGGATCACGGCCCACACCAGGGTGATCATGGTCAGCGCGACGAATTGCGCGGCGCTGCCCATGTCCTTGGCATTTTTTGACAGCGGGTGGCGGTCCAGGGAGATGCGGTCGATCGCCGCCTCCACCGCCGAGTTGAGCAACTCGACGATCAGGGCCAGCAGGCACACGGCGATCAACAAAGCCCGCTCGACCCGGCTGACGCTCAGGAAAAAACTCAGCGGGATCAGGATGACATTGAGCAGCACCAACTGACGGAAAGCCGCCTCGCCCGTGAAAGCCGCGCGCAGGCCATCCAGGGAGTAGCCCCCCGCATTGAAGATACGTTTGATACCGGTTTGACCCTTGAAAGGCGACATAGACGTAGGCAACTGAACCAAAGAAGTGGGGAAACTAGATCACGCCTAGTCAAAAAAGCGTGAATCGCTATGAGCTTAATGCTGTGAAATTGACTCAAGTTGTTGCAACAGCAGCGCAGCCTGGGTGCGCGTACGCACGCCCAGCTTGCGGAAGATTGCGGTCACGTGAGCTTTGATGGTCGCTTCCGACACGCTCAACTCGTAGGCAATCTGTTTGTTCAGCAGCCCCTCGCAGACCATGGTCAGCACCCGAAACTGCTGGGGTGTCAAACTGGCGAGGCCATCACGGGCAGCCTTGGCTTCATCGGACACGTTGATTTCTTCGAACGCCTGCGGCGGCCAGGACACATCGCCATCGAGCACTTTGCGCACGGCGTTCTGAATATCTTCCATGGCGCTGGACTTGGGAATGAAACCGCTGGCGCCAAACTCTTTGGAACGCACCACCACGTCGGCTTCTTCCTGGGCCGAGACCATCACCACGGGGATCTGCGGGTATTGCCCGCGTAACAACACCAGCCCCGAGAAACCGTAAGCACCGGGCATGTTCAGGTCGAGCAGCACCAGGTCCCAGTCAGACTTTTCGGTGAGGCGCGCCTCCAGCTCGGCAATGCTGGCCACCTCGACCAAGCGGACATCCGAGCCAAGGCCCAAGGTCACCGCCTGATGCAGCGCACTGCGAAACAGCGGATGGTCATCGGCTATCAGGATTTCGTATGTGGCCATTGATTAAATGATCCTGTTTTTATGGCAGCCCCGATGGGTTCAGGGTTCGCCAGTACACACGGCAACGGCAGACAGCCATCGCCACAGGGCAAGCTCGACGTCAAAAGCGCCTGGAACGACGTCGAAAATACGAGGTTGCGCCCCAATCGGCGCCCAGCATGCCCAGCGCAGCCTGGGGGGTCAAGCACTAAGCCCGGTGGGCATTTTAGCGGCGAGTGGGTTTACAGTGCCATCATGCAAACGTCGTCTGGCTATACGCTCGGTATATAGGTCGCCAGTCGAGTATGGACGACATCTGTCGGATCCAAAGGCATCTGGAACTTGGCGGCCAGGTAATGGGTGCTGAAGACGTCGAGGTAGGCATCCAGTACTTCGCTGGCGGCACCGTCGGCGGCCAATTCCAGACACAAAGCGGCGACTTCGGCGGTGCAGAAATGATCATCGCGCTTGGACCGGCGTAGCTTGTAACGCGACAGTTGCTCAGGCGCCAGACTCAGGACCGGCAAATGCTCCAGGTAAGGGCTCTTGCGAAACATCTTGCGCGCTTCACTCCAGGTGCCGTCCAGCAGGATAAACAACGGGCGCTTGCCGTCTTTCACCCTAATCTCTCCCACCACCCGCTCAGGCGCCACGAACTCACCGGGGAACACGATATAAGGCTGCCATTGCGGGTCAGCGAGCAAGGTAAGCAACTGGGGATCGACTTCGGTGCGCGACCACGCGAACGCCAGGGTGTCATCGATGACATCGGCGATCAGCCAACCAGTGTTGCTGGGTTTCATCGGTTCGACATCATGCATCAACAGGCACATGGCGGACCTGGCCTGGACCTTGGGCCGCCAGGCGCACAGGCAGTACTCGGGGATCACCCGGCAACCGGGGCAGCGTTCGGCACGGGAGCCCCGGTTGACGAACGGCTTGACAGCGCGCGCCAGGCGTTGGGTGCGCAGGCGAGAAACGGCGTGGCTCATCGGGTACACCGCAGGAAAAGGTCAATCGACACGGAAAAAGCTCGTGGAGGGCTGAAGTGGTCGCAGTTTACCAGCGATACGCCTGGCTGTAGTGGCAAGGGGTCACCTATAATCTCGCGCCACTGAACGCACGGCGCAGTGGCTGGTCTATGCACCAGTAACCGAATCAGGAGAATTTCATGCTGCGTTCCATGCTGCGTCTTGTCGCCCCATCCATCGCGCTTGCGCTGGTCTTGCCTGTGGGCGCCCAGGCGGCCTCGCTGCTGGAGGCGCAAATGAACAGGAAGCTGCAAAGCGTCGCGGCCGAAAGCAACAAGGACCTGCCCCGGGAAATCGACGAAAAAACCCTGGAAGTGGCCTACACCGTTGAAGGCATGCAACTGATCGATCACCTCAGCGTGCTGCCCGACCGCGCCGAACAGATGCGCGCCAATCCCAAAGCAGTGTATTTCCAACTGGGCCGCAGCGTGTGCACCAACCCAGGCTACCGCGAACTGATGGCCAAGGGCGCAGTCATGCGCTACGAAATCACCGAGAACAAGACCAACCGTCCTGTGGCATCGGTAAAGTTCGTGGAAGCCGATTGCCCGGCGCCTGCGAAGAAGAAAAAGTAACCTCTGCCTGCCCCTGGCGCGCCGCTGTCGACTGGCGCGCCCTCCCCCGCGTGAATCCCCGCCAGCGTCTTGGACTGCACCCGGCAAATCCAATAAGCGGTTGCCAGCCAAGGGTTTTTCGGCCCATGATCAAGTCATCCCAATCGCTCGTTCACAACCTTTTTCAGGTTGTTTTGTAATATTTTCAGGGCAAAAGAAGGTTGCCCCCTGCGGCAAGCAGCGACACATGCAGTGTCGTCGCCTCCGGCGAATCATTCGTCGGCTACCCGGGCCCTGCAAAAAGGAGACGCTGAATGCCTTACGAACCGAATGACAGCCTGCTCAAGCATTTTGCAGAAAAAGACGTCGATCTCACGCAACAGGTCGATACTCAACTTCAGTTGATCGCCCCCAACAGCCCGAATATTCCCCTGTATCGCGACATGATTCTCACCGTGCTGCGCATGGCCGAGGAAGACCGTGATCGCTGGAATGCCAAGATCACCCTGCGTGCCATCCGAGAACTGGACCATGCATTCCGCGTGCTTGAACAATTCAAGGGGCGGCGCAAAGTCACCGTCTTCGGTTCGGCACGAACACCGGTGGAAAGCCCCTTGTACGCCTTGGCCCGTGAAGTGGGCGCCGCGCTGGCACGCTCGGACTTGATGGTGATCACCGGCGGTGGCGGCGGCATCATGGCTGCGGCGCACGAGGGCGCGGGCCTGGAGCACAGCCTGGGATTCAATATCACCCTGCCGTTTGAACAGCACGCCAACCCGACCATTGATGGCACTGAGAACCTGCTGTCCTTCCACTTCTTCTTTACGCGCAAGCTGTTTTTCGTCAAGGAAGCGGATGCATTGGTGTTGTGCCCAGGCGGTTTCGGTACCCTGGATGAAGCACTGGAAGTGCTGACGCTGATCCAGACCGGCAAGAGCCCTCTGGTGCCGGTGGTGTTACTGGATGCTCCGGGGGGTGGCTTCTGGCAAGGCGCCCTGGACTTTATCCGCAGCCAATTGGAAGCCAATCGCTACATCTTGCCTACCGACCTCAAGTTGGTTCGACTGGTGCATAGCGCTGAAGAAGCGGTGGAAGAGATCAACCAGTTTTATGCCAATTTCCATTCCACGCGCTGGTTGAAGCGTGAGTTTGTGGTGCGCATGAATCACCCGCTTAGTGATCAAGCGCTTAAGCATCTACAGAGTGAATTTGCCAGCCTGCGATTGAGTGGTGAGTTCCAGCAACTTGCCTATACAGGCGAGGAACATGATGAGCCAAGGTTCAGCCATTTGACACGACTGGTGTTCAACTTCAATGGGCGGGATCAGGGCCGGTTACGGGAGTTGGTGGATTACATCAACTTGCCGGCGAACTGGTCGCAGGCTCAAGGGAAGACACAGCAGCGGGTGGCGCCGCAGACGGCTTGATTTTTGAGCGCAAAAAAAAAGACCCACTATTTTCATAGTGGGTCTTTTTTGTGGTCGGTGAATCAGGCAAAAGGGTGATAGGGCATTTGGGGCTGCTGCGCAGCC
>NZ_JAFHKI010000126.1 GCF_016937615.1 Pseudomonas lactucae
CTGGCACACTGCAATCGGGGGCAAGCCCCCTCCCACATTTGATCCATTGTGTTTCTAAAGCATGCGTTCTAGGCCGATGGAAGTAGCGAACCAGGCATTGAACCTGCGCCACCAGCTCCCCGGTTCGCGCATGAGGGTGTGCAGTTGGCCGTTATCCTCGGTCACCCACACCACATTGCCGTCCTGCAGCTTCGCCTCATAGCTCAACGCCGGCGCCATGCCCTGCAGCGCCAGCTTGCGCACGTGCTCCGCCAGCTCGGGGCTGTCCACCAGCACGCCGACTTCGGTGTTCCACAGCACGGAGCGTGGGTCGAAGTTGAACGAGCCGATAAACGACTTCTGTCGATCAAAGATCATCGCCTTGCTGTGCAGGCTCGAATCCGAACCGCGGAATGAGCCCCGACGAAACAAGTGCGGCCCACTGCCGGCGCTGGGGTCGCCCGGTTGGCGGCGCAGTTCATAGAGTTTTACCCCGTGTTCCAGCAGCGCCTTGCGATACGGCGCGTAGCCTCCGTGCACGGCCGGCACGTCGGTGGCTTCCAGAGAATTGGTCAGCAGGCTCACCGACACGCCCGCGTCGGCGCGTCCCGTCAGGTACACCAGTCCCGGCTGCCCCGGTACGAAGTACGCCGAGATCATCATCAGCTCATGGCTGACGCCCTCGAGTTCCGGCTCCAATTGAGTGGTCAGCAACAGGTGCGGATCCGGGTCGGCCTTGGCCAGTACCTTGCTCGGCGCGTCCCATAGCGCCTGGTTCCAGGCCCAGATCAGCTCGCGGCGCCAAGTGTCCATGCGCGGCTGGGTCTGGTAGGCGCGCAAGCGGTTGTACAGCGCATGATTCTGCTGTCGCGATTCGGCCAGCGAGGCCTCCAGGCGCACGCGCGCGGCGGCCAGGTCGCCTTTTGAGGGGCGGCTCGAAACAAAGTCATCGATGGGTTTGCTCAGCGCGCTGTTCCAGTACTGATCGAAGCTGTGCCCGAGTTGCTCGGCGACCGGCCCGACGCTGAGCATGTCGATATCGGTGAAGTTCAGGTTGGGCTCGGCATCGAAATACTCATCCCCCAGGTTGCGTCCGCCAACGATGGCCGCGCTGTTGTCCGCCAGCCACAGTTTGTTGTGCATGCGTCGGTGTTGCAGCGACAGGTTGAACAGGCGGCCCATGGCCCGCGTCACACCCGTGCTGCGCCCCAGGTGCAGCGGGTTGAACAGGCGAATCTCGATCCTGGGATGGGCGGCGAGGGTGGCGATGATCTGGTCAAGGCCGTCACTGGTGGTGTCGTCCAGCAGGATACGCACGCGTACGCCGCGGTCGGCGGCCTTGAGCAATTCATCGACGAGCATGCGTGTGCTGATGCCATCGTGGACGATGTAGTACTGCAAATCGAGGCTGGTCTGGGCGTTGCGGATCAATTCGGCGCGGGCCATGAAGGCTTCGCTGCTGCTGGACAGCAGGCGAAAGCCCGAGCGCCCTTGGTAGGGCGCCGCCTGGGCCTGGATCGAGCGGCCGAACGAAGACTGTGCGGCTGGCAGGGCATCGCTGGGTATGCGCGGTGTATTCACCGTGGCACAACCTCCCAGAGCCAGGGCTCCCCACAGGCAAAACGGTAAAAGCCGTCGAATCATCAAGGGAGTCGCTTCCAGAGCTGGTCGGTTGTCGACATAGGACGGCTATTTCTCGAGAAAGGTCAGTCCACCGATTCCGCCAGTATTTTGCTCGCGGCGGCGCCGACTTTACGCACGGCTTCTTCGATCTGAGGGGTGGGTTTGGCGCCGTAGTTCATGCGCAGGCAATTGCGGTACTTGCCGGACGCCGAAAAAATGCTCCCCACCGCCACTTGTACGCCTTGTTCGATCAAGGCGCGGTTGAGCTTTAGGGTGTCGAAGCCGTCCGGCAGTTCTATCCACAGCATAAAGCTGCCTTGCGGGCGACTGGCACGCGTGCCCGCCGGGAAATAGCGGCTTACCCAGTCGAGCATCAAGTCGCGATTACGCTGGTATTGGGTGCGCATCCGCCGCAAGTGTGGTTCGAAATGGCCGTTCTTGAGGAATTCGGCGATGGCGATCTGTGGCTGTGTGGCCGTCGAGCCGGTGCTGATGTATTTCATGTGCAGCACCCGATCCAGGTAGCGCCCGGGCGCAACCCAGCCAATGCGCAGGCCTGGCGCGAGGGTCTTGGAAAACGAGCTGCACAGCAGCACACGGCCGTCTTCATCGAATGATTTAATGGTGCGCGGGCGCGGGTAGCTGTAGGCCAGTTCGCCATATACATCGTCTTCGATGATTGCCACGTCAAAGCGTTGGGCCAGGGTGAGCAATGCGCGTTTGCGCGCCTCAGGCATGATGTAGCCCAAGGGGTTGTTGCAATTGGGCGTCAGCTGGATGACCTTGATCGGCCACTGTTCCAGGGCCAGCTCCAGGGCTTCGAGGCTGATGCCCGTGATCGGGTCGGTGGGGATTTCCAGCGCTTTCATGCCCAGGCCCTTGAGGGTCTGCATGGCGCCATGAAAGCTGGGCGAATCGACTGCGACGATATCGCCGGGTTCACAGATGGCGTGGATGCTCGCGGAGAGCGCCTCATGGCAGCCGGTGGTGATCACGATGTCTTCGGCGCTCAGCTGGCAGCCGGAATCCAATGACAGTCGGGCAATTTGTTCGCGTAGTTCCATACAGCCAAGGATGTTGTCGTAATACAGCCCCGGCAGATCCTGGCGTCGACTGACCCGGGCCAGGCTGCGCAGCAGCGGTTTCAGGGTGGGCGACAATACATCCGGCATGCCTCGACCCAGCTGTATGACGCCTTTGCGCGGCACCGCGCGAATCAACTCCAGCACCAGGTCCCACTGGGAAATTTCCACCGGGCGCTGTGCTGGCCGGCCTACCTCCGGCAGGGCTGGCAGCTCACGGCCAACAGGCACGAAGTAGCCGGATTTGGGCTTGGGCATGGCCAGGCCGTTATCTTCCAACAACCGATACGCCTGCTGAACGGTGCTCAAGCTTACCCCGTGCTCTACGCTCAACGCCCGTACGGACGGTAGTCGGTCGCCAGGGCGATAGAATCCCTGTTCGATGCGAGTGCCCAGCAGTTCGGCGAGATTAACGTAGAGGGTCATGGCGGTCACTCCCGAGGGACCAGTACAGATCGGGGAAAAATACAGGATTCAGGCGTGCATGGGCAGTATCTGTATTGATTTAATAAAAATGGTTTGAATCTGTAATGGTTTTCGCGGTGCGCTCATTCTGTTCACTCAAGGCAACACGCCAATGAGGGGCAGTAAAATGAACGGCATGAGCGATGTGCGGCTGGCGTTACACCGTCAGGAACGGGTGACAGGGCAGGAACGTGCGATGACCGCGCCGACCCATAGCCGCTGGTGTCTGTTCTGGCGTCACCGGCATACGCGCAAGGCCCTGCTGACGCTGAGCCCTGAGCAATTGCGCGACATCGGCTTGACCGCCGAGCAGGCACGCCAGGAAGGGTTGAAGCCCTTCTGGCGCAGTTGATCAGATCAGCTCTCTGAGGCGGTGCCAGAGCATCCCCAGCGCCAGCAGCGGCGAGCGCAGGTGCTTGCCGCCGGGGAAGGTGATGTGCGGCACGCGGGCGAACAGATCGAAACGTCCCCGTTGCTGGCCGCTGATGGCTTCGGCCAGCAACTTGCCCGCCAGGTGGGTGGCGTTGAGGCCATGGCCGGCGTAGGCCTGGGCGTAATACACGTTGGGTTGGTCGGCCAGGCGGCCGATCTGCGGCAAGCGGTTGGCGCCAATCCCGATCATGCCGCCCCATTGATAATCGATCTTCACATCGGCCAACTGCGGGAACACACGCAGCATTTTCGGGCGCATATAGGCGCCGATGTCCTGGGGGTCGCGGCCGGAATAGTGGCAGGCGCCGCCAAACAATAGACGACGGTCGGCGGACAGGCGGAAGTAGTCCACTGTGACGCGCTGATCACACACCGCCATGTTCTGCGGCAACAGGTTGTCGGCTTGCGCTTGGCTCAACGGTTCGGTAGCGATGATGTAGCTGCCGGCGGGCAGTACCTTGCCGCTCAGGTGGGGATTGAGGCCGTTGAGGTAGGCGTTGCAGGCCAGCACCAGGGTCTTGGCGCGCACGTGGCCCAGCGCGGTGTGCACCTTGACCTCGGGGCCGTAGTCGATACGCAGCACTTCGGACTGCTCAAACAGCTGTACACCCAATTGCTGCGCCGCCGCCGCTTCACCCAGGGCCAGGTTCAGCGGGTGCAGGTGGCCGGAGCCCATGTCGATCATGCCGCCTACGTAGCGCCCGGAGCCGATTACGCTGCTCATCTCGCCGGCTTGCAGCAGGCGCACTTCATGGCGATAGCCCAGGCTGCGCAGTTCTTCGGCATCTTCGGCCAGACTTTGCAGGTCACGGGGTTTGTTGGCGAGGTCGCAATAGCCCCAGGTCAGGTCGCAGCGGATCTGAAAGCGCTCCACGCGCTGGCGCACGATCTCAACGGCTTCCAGGCCCATCAGCTTCATCTCGCGTACACCGTCGGTGCCGATGATGTTGGCGAATTGGTCCAGGCCGTGGCCGACCCCGCGAATCAGCTGGCCGCCGTTACGTCCGCTGGCGCCCCAAGCGATTTTTCGCGCCTCCAGCAGGACCACGCTGAAGCCACGCTCGGCCAGCTCCAGGGCGGTATTGAGCCCCGAGAAACCACCGCCGACCACGCAGACGTCAGCCGCCACTTCACCTGCCAATGCCGGGAATTCGGGTTGCGGCACGCTGCTGGCGGCATAGTAGGACGAGGTGTGTCGGGCGCTGGCGGTCATGGAGAAGCTCCCTGTTTGGAAAATTTGACGCAGGATACAGCGGTCGGACGGCGCTGTCTGCGCGGCGCGTTTTACGGCAGAATCCATGTCTATTCGCCGTTCGGTACGTGTTTCGATGAATTGCAACAGTCAGAAAATCAGCGCACTGCGCCGTCAGATTCCTTCGTTCGAGTGTGTACCCGGTTGCCATGACTGCTGTGGGCCGGTGACCACCTCGCCCGAGGAAATGTCGCGTCTACCGCGCAAGACCGCTGCCGAGCAGGACGCGGCGATGGATGAGCTGAACTGCGTGCACCTGGGCCCCAACGGCTGCACGGTGTATGACGAGCGCCCGCTGATCTGTCGGCTGTTCGGCACCACCAAGACCTTGCCGTGTCCTAACGGGCGAGGGCCGGTGGAGTTGATCCACCCACGGGTCGAAAAGCAGATTCATGAGTACATGGCGAGTACCCGGCAGGTGCTGGTCTGACGGATGTGCGCGGCCCTTCCCACATTTGACCCACTTGTCAGTCAGTCCGGGATCGGCAGGTTCAGGCTTTCTTTCACCTCTTCCATCACGATATAGCTCTTGGATTCACGCACATGGGGCAGCTTGAGCAGGATATCGCCGAGCAACTTGCGGTATGAGGCCATCTCGGAAATCCGTGCTTTCACCAGATAGTCGAAGTCCCCGGACACCAAGTGACACTCCAGCACATGGGGCAGTTTCAGCACGGCGCGGCGAAACTCTTCAAACGTATCGCCGGATTTGTAATCGAGGCTGATCTCGACAAATACCAGCAGACTCCCTTTCAAATGCTGCGGATTGAGCCGCGCGTTGTAGCCCATGATGATCCCTTCACGCTCCAGCCGGCGGACCCGCTCGGTGCACGGCGTGGTCGATAACCCGACCTTTTCCCCCAGTTCCGTGAACGAAATTCGCCCGTCGGTCTGCAGGATGCGCAGGATGTTACGGTCGATCTTGTCCAGCTCCCGCTTGGTCTGGGTGTTGGTACGCATAGGGGATACGCCTCTGTAAAAAGGGTTTTTGCCGAGAATTGTCGCCAAATATAGGCATTTATATAGTGAAATGCACTGGTGATTGCTTTTTATACTGCGCTCATCATTGCTCGAACAACACACGTCAGCGGTCACGCCGCGATGAGGATATGAAAATGCGCGTTCTGGTCTTGGGTAGCGGCGTCATTGGTGTGACCAGTGCCTACTATTTGGCGCGGGCCGGCTTGGAGGTCGTGGTAGTCGACCGCCAGCCAGCCGCCGCCATGGAAACCAGTTTCGCCAATGCTGGCCAAGTGTCTCCAGGCTATGCCTCGCCCTGGGCTGCGCCAGGCGTGCCGCTCAAGGCCATCAAGTGGTTGCTGCAACGCCATGCGCCGCTGGCGATCAAGGCCACCGCCGATATCGATCAATACCTGTGGATGGCGCAGATGCTGCGCAACTGCACGGCCAGCCGCTATGCGGTAAACAAGGAGCGCATGGTGCGCCTGTCCGAGTACAGCCGCGACTGCCTCGACGAGCTGCGCGCCGAGACCGGCATCTCCTACGAAGGCCGCAGCCTTGGGACTACCCAGCTGTTCCGTACCCAGGCACAGCTCGACGGCGCCGCCAAGGATATCGCCGTGCTGAAAGAGTCCGGCGTGCCGTTCGAACTGCTCGACCGCGCCGGCATTGCCCGTGTCGAGCCGGCCCTGGCCAGCGTCACCGATATCCTCGCCGGTGCCCTGCGTCTGCCGAACGACCAGACCGGCGATTGCCAGATGTTCACCACTCGCCTGGTCGACATGTGCAAGCAGTTGGGCGTGGAGTTCCGCTTCGAACAGGATATCCAGCGCCTCGACCATGCCGGTGATCGTATCAACGGCGTGTGGATCGACGGCAAGCTGGAAACCGCCGACCGTTACGTGCTGGCCCTCGGCAGTTACTCGCCGAAACTGCTCAAGCCGCTGGGGATCAAGGCGCCGGTGTATCCGCTCAAGGGCTACTCGCTGACCGTGCCGATCACCGACCCCGCGATGGCGCCTACGTCGACTATTTTGGACGAGACCTACAAGGTCGCGATCACCCGTTTCGACAATCGCATTCGCGTGGGTGGCATGGCTGAAATCGCCGGTTTTGACCTGTCGCTTAACCCGCGCCGACGCGAAACCCTGGAGATGATCGTCAACGACCTTTATCCTCAGGGCGGCGATTTGGCCGAGGCCACCTTCTGGACCGGCCTGCGTCCGACCACGCCCGACGGTACACCGATTGTGGGGGCAACGCCGTTCAAGAACCTGTTCCTGAACACCGGCCACGGCACCCTCGGTTGGACCATGGCCTGTGGATCCGGTCGCTTGCTGGCCGATCTGATGGCGAAGAGAACCCCACAAATCAGCGCCGCAGGCCTTGATATTTCCCGTTACGGCAACCACCAGGAGTCCGCACAACATGTCAATCCAGCGCCAGCTCACCAATGAGCGCATGAGCCAGATCGTTGTCCACAGCGGTACCGTGTATCTGGCAGGACAAGTCGGCGACGACATGAGTGCCGGGATTGAACAGCAGACCCGTGAAACCCTGGCCAACATCGAGCGGTTGCTCGACCTGGCCGGTACCGACAAGACAAAGTTGCTGTCGGTGACGATTTACCTGAAAGATATCGACGCCGATTTCGCCGGCATGAACGCGGTATGGGACACGTGGTTGCCCAAAGGCGCCGCGCCTGCCCGCGCCACGGTTGAAGCCAAACTGTGCGAACCGCAAATCCTGGTCGAGCTGTCCGTCGTGGCTGCGTTGCCTTAAACACCGTTTCCTCCCTGCGCCGACGTAAACCATCGGCGCCGGCTTTTTTCACTCTGTTGCCTAGAAGCCTGCCGCCATGCGTCCAGCCCGTGCCCTGATCGATCTCCAGGCCCTGCGCCACAATTACCAATTGGCCCGTGACGTCACGGGGGCCAAGGCTCTTGCCGTGATCAAGGCCGACGCCTACGGCCATGGCGCGGTGCGCGTGGCCCAGGCGCTGGAAGCCGAGGCCGATGGGTTCGCCGTGGCCTGCATCGAAGAGGCGTTGGAGCTGCGCGCCGCCGGGATTCGTGCGCCGGTACTGCTGCTGGAAGGTTTTTTCGAAGCCGACGAGCTGGCGCTGATCATCGAGCACGACTTCTGGTGCGTGGTGCACTCGCTGTGGCAGCTGGAGGCAATCGAACAGGCCGCCTTGAGCAAGCCGCTGACGATCTGGCTCAAGCTGGACTCGGGCATGCACCGTGTCGGCCTGCATCCCAAGGATTATCACGAGGCTTACCAGCGCCTGCTGGCCAGCGGTAAAGTCGCGAAGATCGTGCTGATGAGCCATTTCGCCCGCGCCGATGAACTCGATTGCACCAGCAGCAACGAACAAGTGGCGGTATTTGAAGCGGCACGCCAGGGGCTTGCGGCCGAAGTCAGCCTGCGCAATTCGCCTGCGGTATTGGGCTGGCCGAGTGTCTCCAGTGACTGGGTACGCCCGGGCATCATGCTCTACGGCGCGACCCCGTTCGGCGAGGACCAGGCTCTGGCCGCGCGTTTGCAGCCGGTGATGACCCTGGAGTCGAAAGTCATCTGCGTACGTGAACTGCCGGCCGGCGAGCCGGTGGGTTACGGCGCCAGGTTCGTTACACCAAAACCGATGCGCATCGGGGTGGTTGCCATGGGCTACGCCGACGGCTACCCGCGTCACGCGCCGACCGGTACGCCGGTGTTGGTCGCCGGGCAGCGCAGCCAACTGCTGGGGCGTGTGTCCATGGACATGCTCTGCGTCGACCTGACTGACGTGCCACAGGCTGGCCTGGGTTCTACGGTCGAGCTGTGGGGCAAAAACATCCTCGCCAGTGACATCGCGGTGGCCGCCGACACCATTCCCTATCAGATATTCTGCAACCTGCGCCGCGTGCCAAGGCTCTATATCGGCGCTTGATCGTCGCCTACGAACGTAGCCGTCCGGGATTTAGGCCCAAGTGTTGTAAATACTGAACGCTGTCGCCATGATAACGCTCAATTACAACAAAGCCTGAATCCTAGGAGGCTCCCGCATTGGACGTCGGCGAACGACTGCAATCCATCCGTAAGTTGAAGGGTCTTTCCCAGCGTGAGCTCGCCAAGCGTGCGGGTGTCACCAACAGCACCATTTCGATGATCGAAAAAAACAGTGTCAGCCCCTCGATCAGCTCCTTGCGCAAGGTGCTGGGCGGCATCCCCATGTCCATGGTCGAGTTCTTTTCCGAGGAGATCCTCCAGGAAATACCGACGCAGATCGTCTATAAAGCCAATGAGCTGATCGACATCTCCGACGGCGCGGTGACCATGAAACTGGTGGGTCGGGCGCACCCGAGCCGGGCCATCGCATTTCTCAACGAGATCTACCCGCCCGGCGCCGACACCGGCGAAGAAATGCTCACCCACGAAGGCGAAGAAACCGGGATTCTGGTGGAGGGTCGCCTGGAGTTGGTGGTCGGTCTTGAAACTTTTGTGCTCGAAGCCGGCGATAGCTACTACTTTGAAAGTACCAAGCCCCATCGTTTTCGCAATCCGTTCGATGTGCCGGCGCGACTAATCAGCGCAGCCACACCCGCGAACTTTTAAGAACAGAGGCGCCCTGCCAGCGTTGCAGAGGTTCCCGCAGCCGTATTCCGTGAGGCCGAATCTCCCTTTATTTAATAGGGTTGTTTCGGCCAGGCGGGCTAACCGTTATACTTTCGCCGCCTGCGAAACCGTGGCCGCAGGCGTGAATAGCCACCATTGAGGGTGAACGCGTGAACCTAATTATGAAAATGCTGGCTGCACCAGCAACCGTACTGGCCCTATGGGCTGTCAGCGCTCAAGCTGCGACCAATGATGACATTGCCAAGCGCCTGGAGCCTGTGGGCCAGGTTTGCGTCCAGGGTCAGGAATGCAAGGGGATGGAAGTCGCCGTTGCAGCGGGCGGCGGCGGCGCGAAAACGCCGGACGACATCATCGCCAAGCACTGCAATGCATGCCACGGCAGCGGCCTGCTCGGCGCACCGAAGATCGGCGACACTGCCGCCTGGAAAGAGCGCGCCGACCACCAGGGCGGTCTCGACGGCATCCTCGCCAAGGCGATCACCGGTATCAACGCCATGCCGCCAAAAGGCACCTGCGCGGATTGCTCGGATGACGACCTCAAAGGCGCTATCAAGAAGATGTCCGGGCTGTAATTAGCCAATCTTCGTCAAAAATGCCGCTTACGAGCGGCTTTTTTGTGGGCGCAATTCAGGTTTTGCGCTGTTCTTTGCAGCAAAGACGCGGCAAGCTCGGTCGAACCCCTATTCATGGAATGTTCGGGAGCAGTCGGATGGTGCAGTTGTGTTCAATCGAGCAAGCAGTTGACGACGTACTGGAGCGCTTGCCGGCGCATGTCCACATGGGCATGCCGCTGGGCCTGGGTAAGCCCAACCTGTTCGTCAATGCGCTGTACCGGCGCATTGCCCAGTTGCCCGAGCGGGCGCTGACGATCTACACCGCCCTGAGCCTGGGGCGCCCAACCCTGGGCGATGGTTTACAGAAACGCTTTTTGGAACCCTTTATCGAGCGCGTGTTTGGCGATTATCCCGAGTTGGATTTTCTTGCCGCCCTGCATTCGGACAGCCTGCCGAAGAATATCCATGTACGGCAATTCTTCATGCAGCCCGGCAGCCTGCTCCACAGCGCGTCGGCCCAGCAGGATTACGTCAGCAGCAACTACAGCCATGCCGCCCGTGATATCAACGGGGCTGGCCTGAATCTGGTGGCGCAACTGGTGGCCAGCAGCGCCGAACACCCGGACCGCCTGAGCCTGAGCTGCAACCCCGATATCACCCTCGACTTGCTGCCGATGATCGCCAAACGCCGTGCCGCGGGTGAAACCATTTTGATCGTCGGCCAGGTCCACACTGACTTGCCCTACATGCCTGGCGATTCCGAATTGGGCATGGACGCGTTCGACTACCTGATTGACGCCAAAGACAGCTCCACGCTGTTCTCCACGCCGAACATGCCGGTGGGCTACCAGGACCACTTTATCGGCCTGCATGCCAGTACCTTGGTGCGCGACGGCGGCACCTTGCAGATCGGCATTGGCTCGATGGGCGATGCACTGACCGCCGCCTTGCTCGCGCGCCAGGCAGACAACGAAGCCTACCGCCTGCTGCTGACAGACTTGGATGTGTACCAGTGGGCGCCGTTGATCAGCCGTGAAGGCGGCGTCGACCCTTTTGCCCGTGGCCTCTACGGCTGCAGCGAGATGTTCGTCAACGGCTTGCTGGTACTGGCGGATGCGGGAATCGTACGGCGCAAGGTGTACCCGGATGTGGCGACCCAGGAACAGGCCAATGCCGGCTTGCTGGACGATGCGGCGCAATCCGATGGCGTGTCGATTCATGGCGGGTTCTTCCTGGGACCACGCAGTTTTTACCAGCGCTTGCAGGAAATGACCCACACCAAGCGCCTTGAATTCAACATGACCCGCATCAGCTATATCAACGAGCTGTACGGTCAGGAAGAACTCAAGCGTTTGCAGCGCCAGGATGCGCGGTTTATCAACAGCGCGATCATGGTGACGCTGCTCGGCGCGGGCGTTGCCGACCAGTTGGAAGATGGCCGCGTACTCAGCGGCGTGGGCGGGCAATACAACTTCGTTGCTCAAGGCCATGCGCTGGAAGGCGCGCGTGCCATCCTGATTCTGCGCAGCTGGCGCGAGTCGGCGGGGGAGGTCAGTTCCAATATTGTCTGGGACTACGGGCACTGCACCATTCCCCGGCACCTGCGGGATATCGTCATCACCGAATATGGAATTGCCGACTTGCGCGGGCAGACGGATGCCCAGGTTATCGAGGCACTGCTCAATATCACCGACTCGCGCTTTCAGGACGACTTGATCGAACAGGCACAAAAGGCCGGCAAATTACCCAAGGACTTCCAGCTGGATCCGCGCTTTGCCGACAACACGCCGGAGCGGCTCCAGGGTATTCAGGCGCGGCACAAACGGCTGTTTCCAGAGTATCCGCTGGGCAGCGACTTTACCGATGAGGAGCGGGACTTGTTGCGGGCACTGAACTGGCTCAAGAGCAAGTTCAAGTTGACGGAGATGCTGGAGTTGGGCAAGGCGGCGCTGGATGCACCGGAGCCGGAGGCGTTTCCCAGGCATTTGGAGCGGATGCGGCTGGATAGGCCGCAGGGGCTGAAAGAGGATCTCTATCAGCGCCTGTTGCTCGCGGGCTTACAAGCAACCGCGCACTAAAAACCAACACAAAACCAAATGTGGAGGTGCCCCCGACTTGCGGTGTATCAGTCACCAATGTACTGGCTGACCCACTGCTATCGGGAGCAAGCCCCCTCCCACATTTGGACCTGTGTTCACTTGGTATTTGTTGAGCA
>NZ_JAFHKI010000127.1 GCF_016937615.1 Pseudomonas lactucae
GTGTTGGGGCAAGAGCGTTTGGTTACTTTGGGGCTCTTTTCCAAAGTGACCTGCCTTCAGGCGGAACCCTAAGTAGCCGTTACCGCGGCAATGGATATGTACACAATCCAACTGTGTCGACTGTCAGGCCGCCTTCGCGAGCAAGCCCGCTCCCACAGAGTTATTGAGTGCATTCATGATCAGGTACACCCGAATAAGCTATGGTGCTCACACATAGTTCTTTGTGAGCCACCATGCCCTTCCTCGCCCGCACCCACCCTCGCCTCTCATCCGCCGCCGTACTGGGCCTGGCCGTCGGCTTCCTGGTGCCGGCCGACACCCTTGCCAGCAAAATTTTGATCGGCTGGAACGCCGGAGTCTGGACCTACCTTGTTTTGATGCTGTGGCTGACCATTCGCGCCAAGGCCGAGGACGTCAAGCGCATTGCCGAAGTCGAAGATGAAAACGCCGGCCTGGTGTTGTTCATGGTGTGCATCGCCGCCATCGCCAGCCTGGCCACCATCACCTTCGAACTGGTGGGCAGCAAGGACCTGGCCGCTTCCGAGCGTCTGCTGCACTACGGTTTTACCGGGCTGACGGTGATCGGCTCCTGGCTGCTGATCGGCGTGATTTTCAGCGTGCATTACGCCAGGCTCTATTACACCTGGCCAGGCAAGGAACCCGCCTTGCGCTTTGCCGAGGGCTTGCTCACGCCCAACTACTGGGATTTCCTGTATTTCTCCTTCACCATCGGCGTAGCGGTACAAACTTCGGATGTGGGCGTCGCCACCCGTGGCCTGCGCAAGGTGGTACTGGGGCAGTCGTTGATCGGTTTTTTATTCAACACCGCCATTCTCGGTTTTTCGATCAACATCGCCGCCGGGTTGTTTGGCTAGACTGCACAAACCTTCTAGACGCCCACCCCTGCGTCGGCCGCTAATAGCCCTTCACTTTTAGCCTCGGTGTTGTATGCCCGCGCACAATTGGATCGACCTGTCCCAGGACGCCGACACCGGCATCGAGACCCTGCGCGCGCATTTCGAAGGCCATGCGTATGACCCCCATTGGCACGACAGCTATCTAGTAGGCGTGACCGAACAAGGCGTGCAGCAATTCAACTGCCGGCGCATGCGCCATGACAGCGTGCCGGGGCAGGTGTTCCTGCTGGAGCCTGGGGAACTCCACGACGGCAATGCCCCGACGGTCGACGGCTTCACTTACCGCATGCTCTACCTCGACCCACAGTGGCTGGAGCGGGAAATTTCCAGTGTCTTTGAGGAGGCGCCCGCCCATCATCAACTGAGTTTCGCCAGCACCTTGGCCAGCGATCCGCGCCTGGCCCTGGCCACCAGCCACGCGTTTCAGAGCTTGCATCACGGCGAGCTGCGGATCGTGCGGCAAAGCGCGCTGGATCAGTTACTGGAACGCCTCACCGGCCAACTCTACTGGCGCATGCGCTATCGCGATGACCCACGTTTGCCGCAGGTGGCGCACAAGGCGCGGGAATACTTGCACGCCCATCTGCATCAGGACGTGGGCATGGATGAACTCGCACTGGCCTGCGGCGCCGACCGCTTTCGCCTGAGCCGCGCCTTCAAGAGCGCCTTCGGCCTGCCGCCCCACGCGTATCTGGTGCAACTGCGCCTGGCCCGTGCCCGATATTCATTGGCCAAGGGCGATCAACCGGCAGACGTGGCGATGGCCCTGGGTTTCGCTGACCAAAGTCATTTGGGCCGCTGGTTCATGCGGGCTTACGGCCTGACGCCGGCCGCGTACCGCAAGCGCTGCACAAATCTTCCAGACCGGTAACGCGCGGGCTTGCGAAAATGGACGCTCTCGATGAGTCCGCCGGAGCCACCCGTCATGCTGTCCACATTCATACCTTTCATGCTGTTCGCCTTTGTCGCCTCCATCACCCCCGGCCCGACCAATATCCTGGTGCTCAGCAACAGCGCTCGTTACGGTTTCAAGGCTGCGCTGCCGATCGTCCTGGGGGCTTGTGTGGGGGCATCGGGAATTGTGCTGCTGGTGGGTTGCGGTGTGGGCCAATCGCTGATGCAAATGCCTAAGGTGCAAATGACGATGCAGTGGGCCGGTGTGACCTGGCTGAGTTACCTGGCCTGGCAGATCTTCAGTGCGCCAGCCCAGGCCATCAGTGCCGATGACAGGCAAAAACCTTTGGGCCTGTTGGGTGCCGCGGCCCTGCAATTGATCAACCCCAAGACCTGGATGATGGCGCTGGCGGTGGTCAGCGTGTTTGCTGGCCAGGGTGGGCAGCGCCAGGTGGTGTACCTGTCCCTGATGTTTTTCTTGATCGCCTTGCCCTGCCTCGGTGCCTGGGCCTTATTGGGTGCCGGGTCTAGCCGCCTCTTGCGCTCCCCCAGGCCCCTGCAAGCATTCAACCGAGTCATGGCCTTGCTGCTGTTGGGCTCAGCCTGGCTGAGTGTGCTGATCTGAAGGCGAAAAAAAGGGGAAGCCTAGGCTTCCCCTGTTCGGGTGGATGAATGAATTAAAAGTCGTAACGCACGCCGAAGTTGACACCCCATGGCTGGTCGACGGTTTTACCACGTGTATGCTCGAGGTCCGCATGCAGCTTGACGTTCTGAGACACCGACATCGCCACACCACCGGCCATTTCAATGCGCGAACCGAACACATCGTTATTGAAGCGCTCGCCGTTTACCGTGACCTTGTTGTTGTGGTTGAACTCATGGGCCAACGCAGTACGCAAGTACGGTTGCAACACACCACCGCTGTCCAGCTGGATACTCTTGCCCACCGTGACGCCTGCCTTGCCCACAACCGAGGCCGAACGGTCACCTTTAGCGTGCAGGCCATTGTCCAAATCGTAACTCTGGGCCTGGGTGATCGCCGCGTTGAGTTGCCCGTAGGGTTCAACGAAGTAACCGTCATCCAGCTTGATATGCCGACCGACTTCCACCGAAGCCCCCACGGCGTTCTGGGTGTAGTTGCCCTTGGCTTTCTTGCCGTCGCTCATGCTCACGTTGACTTCGTTGTGCAAACGGTTGAGCTTGACCACACCGTCGAAATACAGGCCGCTCTCGTCATCAAGCCACGTGGCATAACCGCCCACGTAGTAGCTGTCGACCGTACCGCCACCGGAACGGTTGAGGTCGATATCGGAGGTGCTGTGACCGGCCATCACACCGGCTACCCACTGCCCATCGCCACCGTACAGCGGCGTGTCGACACCCAAGGTAAAGCCGCGCTGGTTCTGCGTGTAGCCGCCACCATCCTGGTTACCGCTGACCTCGTACTTGTTGCCGTAGCCACGCATCCAGAAACCTTCGTTGTTGCCTTGGCTGAAGCGCAACTCACCCATGCGGGTACGCAACAAGGTCATCTCGCCGTACAACACCGTGGGCGAGGTGTTGAACAACGCCATCACCGCTTTGGTGCTGTTGCTGGTGCCGCGACGGTTAGGGTCCAGGTACCAGTCGGTGTCTTCCTGCTTGAGCCCGTAACTGTAGGCACCTGCGTCAACCGTTCCGCCGACCAGGGCGAACTGTGCATCACCGCCCTCGGTGCTCACCACGCGAATCGGCTCGGCCGTTGCCAACTCCGACCCCGTGGCCGCCAGCAACAGGCTGTGGTTACCTTCGGCGATGCCATTAACGGCCAGCAAGTCAGTTTGGCCGCTGCCAAAATCCGTGTGCATCACGAACGTGCCATCGCCCGACAGGCTGTCGACATCCAACCGGTAGAACTCATTAGGCCCACCAAAATGCACGCTGCCGCCCGCCATTTTCAGGTCGCCGACTTCGCTGTCGCCCACCAGCGCCCAGTGGGAGGCGTTGTTCACGCTTAACTCGGCCACGTTTTTGAGCTGGCCGGTCAACCACGAGCCGTTGTGGAGCTGCAACTTGGCGGTGCTGCCCTCCTCGACCACGACGTCACCGAACAAGGTACTGCCATCGACATTCATGTTGGCGAAGGAACCTCCGGTAACTTCGAGGAGGTTGCCGTTGCCGCCCTTGAGGGTGGAGCCGTTGACCACCTGAATGTCAGCGTTGGTCGTGCCGTATGCATCTCCCTCCACCAGCAGTGCCGCGCCGTTGCGGCCTTCAACATGCGAGCCGTCCAATACCAAGGTGCTGCTATTGAAGTCAGCACTTTCATAACTCAGGCGCACACCATTTTCGCCGCCGGTGATGGTACTGCCGACTGCATTGGCAGAACCACCGTACAACAACACACCAACGCCGTCTTCATCAGTGGCAATCACATCCGAACCATAAAAGTTCAGCTCGCTGAATGCCGTGGCCCGTGCACCGGTGGTCGAGCCCTGGATGACACTGTCGAATACAGCGGCCGTGGAGCCATCCTCGGAGAGAAAGTTACGCGCCGCCGAGAGGCCGACACCGTTGTTATTGATGACAGTGCTGCCCCTGATGAGCGCTTGGCTCCCCACCAGGTTAATGGCGACGCCGGCCGACCCTCTGGCTTCTACCGTGGCGTTGTTCAGGTAGATTTGCGCACCTTGGCTGGCGTAAATATCTTGCGCCTTGGTCCCGGCATTGAGCGTCAGCGTGCCTGCGGTGACGCGCGACTGCCGCAACTGGGCAGCATTGGCGGTCAAATGCGCGCCCTGGCCAATGAACCAGTCGTCGATCCGAGCCCCCGACTCGATCGTGCGCTCCATGCCTGGATGGAGGGTGGTGGTGGCATGGGAAAATGTGGCACCCAGCATCAGGAAGCCAACCGCGGGCACTTGGAGTGCCAGGGCGAGAGGATGTTTTTTGAACCGTGCGTTAATCGACATTGCATGTATACCCGTAAAGAACCTTCCCGAAAGGGAACGAATTGACCGGCACCAAGCGAGACAGGCCCAGGTCATGACGGGGCGCAGATTATTAAGAGATGGGTGAACGGGTATGTAGGACTTATCTGTGGTTGATCAGTGAACTTCCGACTTATTTTTGTATGCTCATAAAAAAAGAGGAGCAAGGCTCCTCTTTTCATTACAGCGCCCCGCTCTTTTTCAACTGGGCCAAGGTGAACCATCGCAGTAAACAGGACCAGGTCGAACCCCTCTTACCCACAAAATAGCTTCGGCGGATGTAATGGGCGAAGGGACACCCGTGAGCGGAACGGTGTAGGTGATATTGACCGACCCCATATCCGGCGCTGCCTCATTTATAGGCTTCACATAGGTCGCATAGGGCCTGACGGGAACCGTGAAGCCCGCTTTGATGTGCTCGGAATTCAGCGGGCCGAAAGGAAAGGTCTCAGTCGCAGTTGCAATGGGGACAGCACCGTCATTGTCACTGCAACCCGTCCAATTGAGCGTAACAATCATCCCAACCGCCAGAAATTCGTGAGGCGGCACGAAAACATGCACTTCACGGTTAACCCCTTGCAGCGCACCGCATCCGATTTCTGCAGGTGCTCCGCCCGGTCCCGGTATTTCCGGTAATGCACCTGTGACCCTGGGTGCAGGGAACGCAATCACATTGGCATTGACGTTGACATCCTGGATAGGCGACGACGTACGGTTGTGGGTGCTGCTGAGCGCGATTTCATAACGCAGAGGGATGAGGCTATTGGAGTGTTTCTGGATGTAAGGCCATGGAACAACCATATCGACAACGTCACCAGGCATGGCCACTGTGTGATCCACCGACTTTCGATCAACCACCTCATTCTGGTAATACAGCACGATATCGAACGCCTGGGCCGAGGGTAGCGGTGCAGCGCTCCAGAGCGTGACCACCACGTCGGCGTCCATGTTGTTATCTTTATCATTCAATTCGTTTGTCAACTCTGAACCCCGCCCTGTCAGTACCGGCAGTGGCAAATTCGGGTTGGCAGGTTCAGGGTCCCAAGGGTTGACCGGGCCACCCACCTCCAATTCGATCTCGATATTGGTCGCAGTAGGTACCCAATGCAGCGTGCCACCTCTGTTAACCGCATATTCCACTCGCAGGTTGATGGGCCCGTTGCTCGTGCCATACAAGGCAAGGCAAGTTGGGAAATCCACGGGGAAATCGAACGGCAGCGGGAAACCACCCAAGGGGTAAGGCCCCATATCCCGCGAGCCATGGAGGGTGGTGAGCCGCACAAGAAATTGGTCTAGGGAGCGATCAGCATCATAATTTGGAATAATCACGAACATCCCGCTGGAAGCTGCGGCATCGGCGCGGTCAAACAAGCGATCACCCACGCCCGTCGGCGAAATGGCGTCCCTGACACCCGCCGGGGTCAGCGTCGGAGCCGGCCTTAGCGCCACATTGATCGGAAGCTCGAACGACTTATCGCTGATATTGCCGGCCACATCCACTAAACGGTACACCAGAGGTCGTGGGCCATCGGCTGCATCAGCCATGGCCTGGGTGAAAAGTACGGCCCTATCGGGAAGCACCGCCCCCTCGGCGATCACCATCAATGAATCACCGTAATACAAACGCCATCTGTCTCCAGGGTGGGCGCCCTCTGCGTCGTAGGTAGGGATGCCAAATGGCACGCCCCCAGGGTTTGCATCCAGGAGCGGCTGTGTGATGCTGCCCGTCCATCCAGGCGGCAGCGTCAAACGGCGAGGTCCGTCCGGGATGCTGTCATAGGGTGCGGTGCGGTCGATGACCAGTGGAGCCTCACTGGAGCCAGAATCATTGCCGTTGTACGTGATGACCCTGTAACTGAGGGTATGTGCTCCTTCAGTGAGAAATCGCCTCGCGATGTTTACCGTATGCGTGGTAGGTATGGGAGCGGTAAAAAATATGGGCTCACTGCTGATACGCCCACTTTGGAAATCACCAATGTCATCCAGATGAATGTCCAGCGTATCGGGCCTTCCGGCGATGGTCGACGCTGGAGACCACACAGGAATCTCCACTTCTAGAAAGTTTTTATCCGCTGTTTCTCTTAATACCAGGCCTGGGTACATCGTCGGATCAACAAGACCTTCTATAGAAGGAGGGGGTAACACAATAGGCACCGCAGCGACACCCGTTGTTTTTTTGATGGGTCTAGCCTCTGTCTTTTTCATGTATTTTCTCTCCACGCATAGTTTCTTTATTTATTTAATAGTCAAACCCTATTAAAACCACCCACCTTCTTTGCATGGGCGACGACCAGGCGTACTAAAAGCCGACTTCATTTATAACAACGGGTATAACGTATACTCCCGATACTTACGCAATTACATGACTGTTATCAGTTCCTTGCTCCGCACAGCCCTCTTGCACATCATCACAAAATCCGACATTTCCAGGCTGACAGGGACGCCCCGAACCCGCAATTATCCGGTCAATCCGGACTCGCCCGATCTGAGAGTGTGCGATCAACGCGCCGCCGCGCCGGACGAAGTATTCAGCGGTGGCCGACGCGTAATTACGCATCGGTTCAATTTTGGTTTCCCACGGCCAAACCCTGACCGACTGGCCACCCGGTACATAATTCACGGTGATGGAAAAGTCTGTATCATCGATGGGCTCCTCCCAGTTATTCTGTAAATAACCTTGCCAAAAAAACTCAATCTCATCGCCGGAATTAAATCGAAAGTCATCGCGTATAAACCAATAAACACCGTGACAAATGGCAGGCTTTGATTCACAGGTGAGGTACTTGGCGACGCCGTGCAAACTGTGCTCTAACAAGGGCGCATCAAAACGAACTAATGGCGCGGCATGAACATTAACGAGTGTATTAGCAGACTGCTGTTCATTCACGCCGTTACTGGTGGTGTAGTAAACCGGCAAATCTATATAGTTCCCGCCATCGACAATCACACTGCCGGGCACGTCCGTGAATTGCACCGGCAGATCAAACGTATCCCCAGGCTGAACGGTATAGTGGGCGACCGGCCCGACGCCGTTCCAATACAACTCCAGCAACTGGTCAGCCACCGGGTTCTGGTAAAGGCGCACCCACACTTCAGCCCCGGCGGTCGCATCGCGAAAATCGAGTTCGTTATGCAACCCTGAGCCCTTGCCAAACACGTCCACCCGCCCCAGCGTTGGATTAAGCAATGCAGGCGCATTGGCGTGGTCTTGCCCTGCGACGGTTAAATCAACCCAGAAAAAACTCGACGGTGAAGGCACAGGAGGACGGCCGACACGATGGATTTCGTAATGCACCTCCGCCTCGGTGAGCGCCACAGGACCTGGGCCGCGCAAGATATCCCAAGGGATGTGGACCTCAGCCGGGAACCCCGTGATGGCTTGTCCAGGTAGCACAGGACGTCCGTCCCAAATCATCACAACGCTGTCGCCCGGCGCAAAATTATCGTACTCACTCGGAACCCGTGCCGTGACGACCGCTCGTGCGTCGTCACGTTTGATCAGGAAATCAATGTAGGCAGGAGGACGAATATCGGGCCGTGGCAGGTTAATCGGGGTGGCAATGAGCAGGACCTGAAAATCCATCGGCGCGCTAAAGCCGGAAAAGTTGCCAGCGCGATCGTACAAACGGTATTGCAGGTAGGCCATGCCATTATTCAGGCCGCGAAAGTGCGCTGCGGGTATCCTCAGAATCAAGGGGTCGGTGACCAGCGCAAACACCTGGCTACCCGTCTGAACGGGAGGAAATGGAGGGGTAACATTGCTCAGGTAATACCCGCCTCGGTCCTGATCGGCACGACCGATATAGGCGGGCACTTCAACTTCGATGAACGGGTTGGCGGCCAACACGGCCTCGGTAATACCAGAAACCTCAATTGCCGGATCAACGAAGCGGGCCTTGTCATCCGGGTCCTGAAACCTTGGGGGATTGTTGTCCACCGTCAACGTCCAGGGAAACGATGGAACCGGGTCGCCTCCCCCGTCGTCCACCGTATAGAACGCCTCCACCACTGCGTCGGTTTCCCGCATGTAATCGACGGGGACGTACAAGGGGTAAGGAAAAAGCGCAGGGTTGAGCGGGCCAGTAAATGTCTGCTCATCTGCCCGGACGTCTACACCGCGCACACGCCACCACAGCGTAAGGGTATGGGTCCTGCCAATTCCCGGGCCAGGCGCCCATTGCGGAACGCGACACTCCAGAGGCGTCAACGATACCGGCAGCGGAATCAACCCCTCCGGGTCCGTGGGGTCAACCCCAACGACCTCCTCAAAAACGGGCAATACCCTGGCTTCACCGTCGGAGCCAGCCAGTACATGGAAATTGCGTGCAGAGGCCTTTTCTGAACGGGTCATGCGGAGTTCCTTCTGGTGATGTCTGGTCAGAATTAAGCACTCAATAGCCCGCCTCGCCTACTGTCAGAACTAACAGGTACACCCAGCCATTCATCGGTTAATTAACGGGCGCACGCTGGGCATGCTCGTAATCGGCGCTTGACTAGGACGGCTGTCCTGGTGTCTTCTGAAACCGGTTTCAGGTGCATGCCGTTACCAACCACACCAATAAGAAAGGCCCACTACCGTGACTTCATTTTCCGCCGCCCAGCGCAGCCGCGTGACCATGCTCGACGTCGCCGAGCGCGCGGGCGTATCCAAGGCGAGCGTGTCGCGCTTCATCGGCGATGACCGCGCCCTGCTCTCCGATGCCATCGCCCTGCGCATCGAACAGGCCATCGACGAACTCGGTTATCGCCCCAACCAGATGGCCCGTGGCCTCAAGCGTGGGCGCACGCGCCTGATCGGCATGTTGGTGGCGGATATCCGCAACCCCTACTCCATTGCCGTGATGCACGGCGTCGAAACCGCCTGCCGCCAGCACGGCTACAGCTTGGTGGTGTGCAACACCGACCGCGATGACGAGCAGGAGCGCCAGCATCTGGCAGCGCTGCGTTCGTACAACATCGAAGGGCTGATCGTGAACACCCTCGGCCACCACCTCGACCAACTGCTGGAACTGCAACGGGAAATGCCCCTGGTGCTGGTGGACCGCAAGGTCGAACCGTTGCACAGCGATCTGGTGGGTCTGGATAACGCGGCGGCGGTGCGTATTGCGGTAGAGCATCTTGAGCAACAGGGTTATCGCGATGTGCTGATGGTGAGCGAGGCAACCGATGGCACCAGTTCACGTTTGGAGCGCCTGGAGAGTTTCAACACCGAGATTGCCAAGCGCCCGGCGTTGACAGGTGCCGTGGTTGAACTGAACGGCGAACTGGAAAACCGTCTGCAAGCCTTTCTCGCCAAACCCGGCCCCAAGGCACTGTTCTGCGCCAACGGCGTGGCAGCACTGGCCTGCACCCGCGCGCTCAAGGCGCTGGGCTGTGACCTGTTCGGCGACGTGGGCGTGATCGCCCTGGATGACCTGGACTGGTACCCGCTGGTGGGTAACGGCATCACCGCCCTCGCCCAACCGACGCAAGCGATTGGCGCCAGCGCTTTTGACTGTTTGCTCAAGCGCCTGCGCGGCGATACCGCACCCACCCGCACCCTGGATTTTTTACCCGAGCTGATTATCCGCGGCTCGACTCAATCCCCTGTGGGAGCGGGCTTGCCCGCGAATGCGGTGTGTCAGCCACTTCCAAGCTAACTGACACACCGCATTCGCGAGCAAGCCGCTCCCACATTTTGTTCT
>NZ_JAFHKI010000128.1 GCF_016937615.1 Pseudomonas lactucae
GCCGGGCCGCGCGGTAACGTACGGATCTGATCGCCTCACTCCTTCTGGAGTGGGCACAGTCAAGTGTGGGAGGGAGACAAGTCGAATCGTCGCACCGCCCTCCCACATCGGATCTCCACTGGGTTTCCAACGTGGGCGACAGGCTTACTTCATCTCTACGATGACCTGCTCGTTCCACAGCTGAGGCAGCTTCTTGGAGGTCGATTCCCAGGCATCGGCATCCTTGATCGGCTGCGGGTTGGCCTTGGTGTACTGCTCGCCCGGGATCAGGTTCTTGGCGATATCGGCCGGCAGTTTCAGGTCGGTTTCAGCCCGGATAGGACGCGCATTGCCCTTGGCCAGGTTGAGTTGGCCGGCGTCGCTGAAGATGTATTCGCGGGTCAGCTTGGCGGCGTTCGGGTGCTTGGCGTATTTGTTGATGATGGTGGTGTAGCCGGATTTCACCGAGCCGTCCGATGGGATCAGCACTACATAGTCATCCGGGTTGGCCATCTTGGCTTTGTAGCTCAGGCCGTTGAAGTCCCAGACGATGCCCACTTCGATTTCGCCTTTTTCCATGGTGGCGATGGTCGGGTTGGACAGGCCGAGGCGACCTTGCTGAGCGATCTTGGTGAAAAACTGCAGGCCGGGTGCGATGTTCTTTTCGTCGCCTTTATTGGCAATGGCCGCCGCCAGCACGGCGTTGGACGCCTGGGCCGCGGTGCTCACGTCACCCACCGACACTTTGTACTTGCCGGTTTGCAGGTCGGCCCAACTGGTGGGGACTTCGGAGCCGTGCAGCAGCTTCTTGTTGACGATAAACGCGATGGTGCCGGTGTAGGCCAGGGCCCAGTGGCCGTCTTTGTCTTTGGCCCAATCCGGCACCGACGCCCAGGTGGACGGTTTGTACGGCTGGGTCACTTCCTGCTTCACGGCAATCGGACCGAACGCTGCGCCCACGTCACCGATGTCGGCGCTGGCATTGTCTTTTTCGGCTTTGAACTTGGCGATTTCCTGGGCCGAGCTCATGTCGGTGTCCATGTGCTTGAGGCCGTAGGTCTTGGCCAGGTCTTCCCAGGTGCCTTTCCAGTTGGCCCAGTCATCGGGCATGCCGACGCTGTTGACGGCGCCTTCCGCTTTTGCGGCGGCTTCCAAGGTTTTTAGATCGGTATCAGCAGCCATGGCGGCGGTGCACATGGCAATGGTCGAGCCTAACAGTGATGCCAGGAAAAGCTGTTTCATCCGAAGCTCCTTTGGGCGTTTTCAACGCGGCGTTTTTTATGAACGTTAGCGGTGGTGTTGGTCTAGGTCAGCAATACCTGAGCCAATTTAGGCTCGATGGATGACAGTTTCATGTCGATGTCGTTTTTAGCGCGCCAAGGTCGCTGCGCGCAGGCTTAGCGTAGACCATGCTCAAGTGCCCGGAGGGCCTGGACTTGGCCGATCTATTGCAGGGTGAAGTGCGAGGCGGTGCGCGGACTGTCATCTGTCGGTCATCTGTAATACCTAGGCTGGTAGGCGGTAATACAAGCACATTTACCGAGCGCTTTATGCACCTGAACGGTGCTGGTCTAGTCCAGATAGGTAACGTTGATGCGTGATGAGGCAATCAAGGCGGTAACCTCCATTGGCCTGGCGCTGCAAGAGCAGATCGACCACGGCCTGTTGCCGCCTGCCAGCAAGCTGCCGGCCGAGCGCAAGCTCAGCGAGTTGTTTGGTACCACCCGGATCACCGTGCGGGAAGCCTTGTTACAACTGGAAGCCCAAGGGCAGATTTATCGTGAAGAGCGCCGGGGCTGGTTCGTTTCGCCGCCACGGCTGGCCTACAACCTGATGCAACGCAGCCACTTTCACGCAATGGTCAATGACCAGGGGCGGGTGGCCTCGACCGAAGTGATAAGCGCGCGCCTGCAACCGGCCTCGGCGGCGGTCTGCGCGTGGTTGCAGTTGCCGGCGCTGTCCAGCGTGATCCAGATCTGCCGGGGCCGGCGGATCGATGGGCGGTTGGTGCTGTATGTCGAGCACTACCTGAACCCGCAGTATTTTCCAGGGATTCTTGAGTGCGACCTGAATCAGTCGATGACCGAGTTGTACGCGCGCAAGTACGACCTGCACTACGGCCGGGTACGTTTCGAGATCGTGCCGACGTCGCTGCCGGTGGAAGCCGCCGCCGCGTTGCGCGTGTCGGCGGGCAGCCCCGGCTTGCGTATCGCCCGGGTCAATTATGACCAGCACCAGCGCTTGATCGACTGCGACCTGGAGTTCTGGCGGCATGATGCGATTCATGTGGGGGTGGATGTCATGGGGTCAACGCCTTGATTGCCTGGTCCAGGTTCTGGGCCGTCAGCCTTGCTGGAACATCGCCTGGGCCCGTTCGCGAATCTGTTCCTCGGTCAGGTCTTCCTTGTGGGTGGCCAGGAACCAGAGATGGCCGTAGGGATCCTTCACACTCGCGCAGCGGTCGCCATAGAACTGGTCCTTCGGTTCGGACACCACGGTGGCGCCGGCAGCGACAGCTTTCTGGAACTGCGCGTCGACATCTTCCACATACAGATGCAAACCGACGCTGGTGTGTTCTCCCGGATTGCGCAGGGCCATTTCATTGCATGGCGAACCCAGCATGATCGGCGAGCCGCCAATGCGCAGTTCGGCGTGGCCGACCTTGCCGTCGGGCATATCCAGGCGCATGACTTGGGTGGCGCCAAAGGCGGTTTTGTAAAATTCGATGGCATCAGAGGCTTTGTCGATGCCCAGGTAGGGCGTGATGCTGTGATAGCCCTCGGGGATGGGTTTAACGTTCATCTCGTTCTCCTTGATTGGGATTGCGAAGGGGTGACCTTTTCACTATAGGCCACGCCAATCAAGGGCTCCGAGGGTTCCGACGAGAATACTCAACTGGGTTCCAGCAATTGCGCGCCTGGCCCACGCTCCCCGAGTTGATCGTCCTGATTGCGCAGCGGGCAGGCCTCCAGCGACAGACACCCGCAACCAATGCAGCCGTTGAGTTTGTCGCGCAGCAGCAACAGCTTGTTGATGCGTTCATCCAGATCTTCGCGCCACAGTGCCGATAAACGCTCCCAATCTTTGGCCGTCGGCGTGCGGCCATTTGGCAGCGTCTGCAACGCCTCGCCAATCGTTGCCAGAGGAATGCCAAGACGTTGGGCGATCTTGATCACCCCTACCCGGCGCAATACATCCCTTGGGTAGCGCCGTTGATTACCGGCGTTGCGATGACTGGTGATCAGGCCCTTGGTTTCGTAGAAGTGCAGGGCCGTGACCGCTACGCCGCTGCGCGCGGCCAATTGACCAACGGTGAGTTCCTTGGTGACCATAAAACTCCGATTAAGTGCTTGACCTTGACTTAACTAGAGGTTTTACCCTGCGTGGCACTGGATCGCAAGATTCTGCCTACATAGAAAGGGGAGTGTTCATGCAGGTATCAGAGAAAAATCGCAGCTTCACTCAACTGATCGAGTTTCATATCGAGCCCCGGCAGCAAGTCGCCCTGGTGGCGGCCTTGTCTACTCAAAGCGAGCGCCTGGCCCAGGGCCATGTCGGCTTCCTGAGTGCAAGCGTGCAGGTCAGCGATGATGGACGCCGGGTTCTCAACTACTTGCAGTGGCAGTCCCGTGCGGATGGCGAGGCGGCGTTCAAGCGGTTTGAGCGGGGCGATGAGGATTTCTGGACGCTGATCCGCGCTCACCAGGCTACGGCCGTGACCTTTGGTTCGTTCCATGTACTGCGCAGTTTCGAGCGCAGTCATGACAATGCATTGCACTGCCGCCTATATGGATAGGTGCAGCATGCGCTCACCCTGCACATTTTCTCCTGGCCGACGCTTGTTCACCGCCAGTTCACCGATCTTGATCAGGCGTGTGCGTGTGACGTTGCGGCTCAGGCCCAGCAGGTTGGCGGTGTGTACCTGGTTGTAATGGCTGAAACGGTAGGCGGCGCGCAGCAGGGCATCTTCGACCTTTTCATGCAGGGCGCCGGCCTGTTCTTCGAAGAGCTTCTGGAAGGCACGTTCCAATAAGGCCTCGGCACTGTTTTCGGTGCTGTGCTGGCTGTCGTCCTGGCGCTCGATGCGCATGTTCGACAGGCGCAAGTCGTCGCGTTCGATGACGCCGTTGCGGCAGATCAGCAGGGTGTGGTGAATCACGTTCTCCAGTTCGCGGATATTGCCCGGCCAGCTGTAGCTTTTGAGCTTGTGTTCGGCTTCGCGGCTGATGGTGATCGGGCCATAACCCAGGCGCTGGCTGTAGGCTTCGATGAAATGGCGGGTCAGCGGCAGGATATCGCCGGGGCGATCGCGCAGCGGGCTCAGTTCCAGGCTGACCACGTCGAGGCGGTAGTAGAGGTCTTCGCGGAAATGTCCGGCATTGATGGCTTTTTCCAATTGCACGTTGGTCGCGGCCAGTACGCGCACATCAATAGGAATGCTCTTGCGTGAGCCCAGGCGTACCACTTCGCGCTCCTGCAATACGCGCAGCAATTTGACCTGGATCGCCATCGGTAAATCGCCGATTTCGTCGAGGAACAAGGTGCCGCCGTCGGCCTCTTCGAACCAGCCGGCCTTGGCACTGAGGGCGCCGGTGAAGGCGCCTTTTTCATGACCGAACAATTCGGCTTCCACCAAAGATTCAGAAAAGGCGCCGCAGTTTACCGCCACGAATGGCCGGTTACGCCGTGCGCTGAGGTTATGAATGTGGCGCGCCACCAACTCTTTACCGGTGCCGGTCTCGCCGATGATCAGCACGCTGGCTTCGCTGGGCGCCACTTGCTGGATATGGTCGAGCAGCGCCTGGGATTTCGGGTCTTCGAAGACTTGGGCCGTGGCGCGGATCGATGTCGCAAGGGCGGGCGAGGGCGGTAAGGTTAAAAGCTGCATGGGCACCTCTTCTTATGAGTAGAACGTCGGAGTCGGCAGGACCTGGTTTAACGCCCAGTCCCCCAGTTCGTGGAGTTTGTAGTCCACCGGGTCGTGCAGGGTTTGTGTACGCAGGTTGCGCCAGTAACGGTCCAGGCGCAGGGAGGCATGGGTGGAGCGCGCGCCGGTGACTTCAAACAGGCGGTTGCACAGGTCCAGGCCCTGGCGGGTGGCGGCGACCTTGGCGGTGGCGATGGCAATCGCCAATTGACCGCGTTCGTTTTCGCTGAGGCCGGGGCCTTTGGCCCAGGCGCGGTCGAGCAACTCGGCGGCGCGTTCCACCAGCAGGCGCAGGCCTTCCAGTGCCACCCAGAACTCGCCGTAGTGGTGCAACACGTAAGGGTCCTGTCGCACATCCTCGGCTGACGATTTGTGCCAGGCGCGGGTTTCGGTGAGGGTGTAGTTGCGTGCTTCGTCAAAGGCGCCTTCGGCAATGCCGAGAAACATATGCGTGAAGGTCAGTTGGGCAATCAACGGACGCAAGCAGGCGAAGGGTGTGCTCAGCGGGCCTGGGTCGAGCAGTAATTCCGACTCCTCGACGCGCACCCGCTCGAAGCTGGCGCTGCCGCTGTCGGTCTGGCGTTGGCCGATGTTGTTCCAGTCGTCGTGCAAGGTGATGCCGCTGCGCCCGCTGGGGATGGCCGCGATCAGCAGCTTGCCGCCAGCGCTTTCATCCACTGCGGAGGCGATCAGCATTTCCGAGTCGCTGGCGCCGGAGCAGAAGCTTTTCTTGCCCGAAAATTCGCGCCAGCCGCCGAAATCCTTGACCACTGTGCGTGTGTCCAGCGGGTTGAGGGCGTTGCCCCAGAACCAGTTTTTGCGTGCGGTCTGTTCGAACCAGGGTTGCCATTGCTCCGGACGCGAAAACAGGCGCACGGTGGCGAGCATCAGGTGGTGGAAACCGAAGACATGAGCAATGGAGCTGTCGACCTTGGCCAATTCGCGGACGATGCCCAAAGTGTCGCTCCAGCGCACGCCAAGGCCGCCGTATTGGGTCGGAATGCTCAGCGCCAGCAGGCCGCTGTGGCGCAGAGCGTCGCGTTCGGCCTTGGGCGTGCCGCCGCGCTCATCGCGTTCGACGGCGCTGAGGGCGAACTCGGCGGCCAGCAGTTTGGCGGTCTGCATCGGTGATGGCAGGACGCTGTGGGGTTTGGCTGTCACACGGTGTTCCTCAATGTCTATTTGGCCGTTCTTACTGAACTCAGGCCTTTGTCGTCGGCAACACATCGTTGGCAATCATTTCGCCGAACGGCCCGGTGAGGTTGGTTATTCCACGCCCAGCGAGGCTGGCGTAGGGTTCCGGAAGCAGCGGGAACACCAACTCGGCAAAGCGATAGGCCTCTTCCAAATGCGGGTAGCCGGAAAAGATGAAGCTCTCGATGCCCAGGTCGGCGTACTCCTTGATGCGCGCGGCCACTTGTTGCGGGGTGCCCACCAGCGCGGTGCCGGCACCGCCGCGCACCAGGCCAACACCGGCCCACAGGTTGGGGGCGATTTCCAGGTTGTCGCGGCGCCCATCGTGCAGGGCCGCCATGCGGCGCTGGCCTTCGGAATCAAAACGCGAGAAGGATTTTTGCGCAGCTGCGATGGTTTCGTCGCTGATGTGCTCTATCAGTCGGTCGGCGGCCTTCCACGCGTCCTCTTCGGTTTCGCGCACGATCACATGCAGGCGAATACCAAACTTTACCGTGCGCCCGTGGCGAGCGGCGCGCTCACGCACATCCGCAAGTTTTTCCGCGACGGCGGCGGGGGGCTCGCCCCACGTCAGGTACACGTCGACCTGTTCGGCGGCGAGGTCGTGCGCCGCGTCGGACGAGCCGCCGAAGTACAGCGGTGGATACGGCTTTTGCACGGGAGGGTAGAGCGCCTTCGCATTCTGCACACGCAGGTGTTTGCCCTCGAAGTCCACCGATTCGCCCTGCAATACACGACGCCAGATTCTGAGGAATTCGTCGGAGACTTCGTAACGTTCTGCGTGGTCAAGAAAGCTGCCATCGCCACGGTTCTCGTCGGGGTCACCGCCGGTAACCACATTGATCAGCAAACGGCCGTTGGACAAGCGATCCAGTGTCGCGGCCATACGCGCCGAGACGGTGGGGGAGATAATGCCCGGACGGATCGCCACCAGGTAGCGCAGGCGTTCGGTCAGCGGCACCAGCGCCGAGGCGATGACCCAGGAGTCTTCGCACGAGCGTCCGGTAGGAATCAGCACGCCGTGGTAACCCAGGCTGTCAGCCGCCTGAGCCACCTGTTTCAGATAGTTGAGGGTGACGGGCCGCGCACCTTGGGTCGTGCCCAGGTAGTGACCGTCGCCGTGAGTCGGCAGAAACCAGAAAACGTCCATGACCCTTCCTTAAGCGATTTTCAGCAGAGACGGGACATGCGCAGCAAACAACGGTGCTGCACGTTCTGCCGCCAATTGAATTCGGGCCTTTAACAGCTCGCTGGTGATTTGGTAGTCGGTGAAGTCGGCCTCGGTGGCGTACACGCCAATCGGCAGGGTCAACGCCTGGAAGAAGCTGAACAATGGGCGAAGCTGGTGATCGAGGACCAAGGCGTGGCGCTCGCTGCCGCCTGTGGCGGCAAGCAATACCGGCGTATTGATCAGGGCATTGAGACCGATCAGGTCGAACAGGTGCTTGAGCAGTCCGGGGTAAGAGCCGCGATAGACCGGTGCGGCGACGATCAGCAAGTCAGCCTTTTCGATGGCCAGCAATTGTGCTTCGACGTCTTCGGGCAACTCGTCACGGGACAGTGCCCGCCCAGTGGTCTGGCAATGTCGCCCAGTTCAATCAGGGTGGTCTGGATCGACAGCCGGCTGGCCAATTCGGCCAATAGCGCTTGAGTCACTACCAAGGTGCGGGACGGACGCCAGGTTCCACCGGAGAGGGCGACGACATTCAGGGGACGGCTCATGAACACTTCCTTTTTCAACAGGGGTACGTAGCAGGGTTGTTCAAGGTGTTGAGCAAGAGCTGTACCAATCAGTGCAAGCCTTGAGCGCCGTGGGCTGCGGCCCCGCGGCTGAGCAATGCTGCTGTTGTCTGCCCGCCGAATTGTTGAATGGCTGTTGCGTGGACAACAGTTGCGTGGCGAACAGTTGAGGGCCGAATTGGAGCCAGTTATAGAGGGTTGTGTTTATTCCGTAAACGAACGAATTTCCATATTTATATAACTTAATGAAATATGAAGTTGGCGTTATCCAAGGTGCCTTGGCGGATGATAGCGACTATCACGGGAGGTGATTTTTCACTGGGTAAGGCCGGGAGTAGCCTGTGTTCATTGACTCGACACCTCCTTCGCAGGGCTACCGCCATGAACCGATTTCTCGCTGTTTCCTTATTGTTTGTCACCGCTGTCCTCGCCGGTTGTGCGACGCATCCTTCGCCTGAGCTGCGTCCCTACACCGCCGAAGAATCTCGCCAACTGGCCCTCGAGGCCCTTAGCCGTCGCGGCTTGTCGTTTGATGAGTATCAACGCCAGCGCGCCGCACTGACCGGGCAGCCACAGAAACCCTTCGGTTTTGATCGTCAGGGTGAAATGAACGCCGAGCGCAGCGTGGTTCTGCATGGTCGTCCCAGTTGAGCAGTCGCTGTGCGGCAAAAAACCCGAAGTTTCCCCTGAGGAACCTCGGGTTTTTTGTTTTCCATAGCGTGACTTCAGCCTGTTAAGCTGAGTTTCAGGAGCGTTCCTACGCACATTTACATACAGTGGTCCTTCTTTAATGGCATTCGATGCGGTAAACCTGACGACCTCTGTTCCGGTCGATGCCTCCTGAGATACTGCTCTCGGGAACCAGCTCTGCGAGTCTTAACTGTCATGACTAAACGTCCGTTGTATTTCGACTATGCAGCCACTACCCCGGTGGATGAGCGAGTCATCCAGGTGATGGTCGAGTGCCTGGGCTTCAACGCCAATTTCGGTAACCCTGCGTCCAGTTCCCATGCGTTCGGCCAGGCGGCCCGGCAAACGGTTGAACAGGCGCGTCACCAAGTGGCCGAATTGGTCGGCGCCCAGCCGGAGCAGATCGTCTGGACCTCCGGCGCCACCGAATCGAACAACCTCGCGATCAAAGGCGTGACCCAGGCACGCGGCGTGGCGGGTGGGCATATCATCACCAGCCAGATCGAACACAAGGCCACGCTGGATACCGCACGGCAATTGCAGGAAGCGGGCGTGGCGGTGACTTACCTGGTCCCGGACGCCGACGGGTTGATCAGTGCCGACGCGGTGAGTGAAGCGTTGCGCGACGACACCTTTCTGGTGTCGCTGATGCTGGTCAATAACGAACTGGGCACCCTGAATGACATCCCCGCCATCGGCGCGTGCGTGCGTGAACATGGCGCGTTATTACATGTGGACGCAGCGCAGGGGGCGGGCAAGGTGGCCATCGACCTGGCGCAGTGGCCGGTGGACCTGATGTCGTTTTCCGCGCACAAACTCTACGGCCCCAAGGGTATTGGCGCGTTGTACGTGGGGCCTCGGGCGCAACAGAAGGTCCTGGCGCAGATTCATGGCGGGGGCCACGAGGGCGGCTTGCGCTCCGGTACCCTGGCGACCCACCAGATCGCGGGCATGGGCACGGCGTTCGCCTTGGCCGCCGCGTCTTTTGCAGAAGAAAAAGCCAGGATTGTCGCCTTGCGCCAGCGTCTGCTGGACCAATTGGATACGGTCGGTGGCGTGCGCCTCAATGGCAGCCTCACGCAGCGTATTCCCCATACCCTCAGCCTGACGTTCAGTGAAGGTGAATTCAACGCCAGTGCACTGAGCGCCGGTATCGCTTTTTCTGCCACGTCGGCGTGCAGCTCCGCGAGCAATGCACCGTCCCACGTGCTTATGGCGTTGGGACATGATGCGCGCAGTGCCAGCCGTACCATCCGCTTGAGCCTGGGTCGGTTTACCACTGAGCAGGACATTGATCAGGCCGTGCAATTGATCAAGGCCGCGCTCGCCAGCGCACCGGCGTTCTGGGCCATTTGATTTTCACATAACAATTATGAGTGGTTAGCAGGAGACACAATGAGTACGCAGCCTTTGACCCATGGAACGGTTCCCCAGCGCCTGGCGCAGACCCGCGAACTGATGAGCCGCGAGGGCATCCATGCCTTGCTGGTGCCGTCGGCCGATCCGCACTTGTCCGAATACTTGCCGGGTTACTGGCAGGGGCGTCAATGGTTGTCGGGGTTCCATGGTTCTGTCGGAACGCTGATTGTCACCGCGGATTTCGCCGGGGTGTGGGCCGATAGTCGTTATTGGGAGCAGGCAACCAAGGAGCTCAAGGGCAGTGGCATCGAGTTGGTGAAGCTGCAGCCGGGCCAGCCAGGACCGTTGGAATGGCTGGCCGAACAGACGCCGGAGGGTGCTGTGGTGGCGGTGGATGGCGCTGTGATGGCGGTTGCTTCGGCGCGTACCCTGGGCAGTAAACTGGCGGAGCGCGGTGCGCGGTTGCGTACCGATACCGATTTGCTCAATGAGGTCTGGAAGGACCGCCCGAGCCTGCCGAACCAACCGCTCTATCAACACTTGCCGCCGCAGGCCACTGTCAGCCGTGGCGAAAAACTCGCCGCACTTCGCGCCAGTTTGAAAGAGAAGGGAGCCGACTGGCACTTCATCGCTACCCTGGATGACATCGCCTGGCTGTTCAACCTGCGTGGCGGCGATGTGTCGTTCAATCCGGTGTTTGTGTCCTTTGCACTAATCAATCAACAGCAGGCCACCTTGTTCGTGGCGTTGAGCAAAGTTGACGCCGAGCTGCGCGTTGTCCTTGAGCGCGACGGTGTGACACTGCGCGACTACAGCGAAGTGGCCGATGCCCTGCGCGCGGTGCCATCGGGAGCCAGCCTGCAGGTTGACCCGGCCCGGGTGACTGCCGGCCTGCTGGAAAACCTCGATGCCGGCGTCAAGCTGGTGGAAGGCCTGAACCCGACCACTCTCGCCAAATCGCGCAAGAGCCTGGCGGATGCCGAACACATTCGTCAGGCCATGGATCAGGACGGTGCGGCGTTGTGCGAGTTTTTTGCCTGGCTGGACAGTGCATTGGGTCGTGAGCGTATTACCGAACTGACCATCGACGAACACCTGACCGCTGCACGCATGCGTCGCCCGGGTTATGTGTCGCTGAGTTTCAACACCATTGCCGCGTTCAACGCCAACGGTGCGATGCCGCATTACCATGCGACCGAAGAAGAGCATGCGGTGATCGAAGGCGATGGCTTGCTGTTGATCGACTCGGGGGGCCAGTACCTTGGCGGCACGACGGATATCACGCGGATGGTGCCTGTCGGCATGCCGAGCGAGGAACAGAAACGCGACTGCACGCGTGTGCTCAAGGGGGTTATTGCCTTGTCTCGTGCGCATTTCCCGAAAGGGATTCTGTCGCCGCTGTTGGATTCGATCGCGCGTGCGCCGATCTGGGCCGAAGGCGTGGACTACGGCCACGGTACGGGCCACGGCGTAGGCTATTTTCTGAATGTGCATGAAGGCCCGCAAGTGATCGCCTACCAGGCGGCCCCTGCGCCGCAAACCGCCATGCAGCCGGGGATGATCACATCGATCGAGCCGGGTACTTACCGCCCGGGACGTTGGGGCGTGCGTATCGAGAACCTGGTGTTGAACCGCGAAGCGGGCAAAACCGAGTTTGGCGAATTCCTCGCGTTTGAAACCCTGACAATGTGTCCGATCGATACTCGATGCCTGGAGACGTCGCTGCTCACGGCGGATGAGCGCCAATGGTTCAATGCGTATCACGCCGAGGTACGCGAACGTCTGAGCCCGTTGCTCAGTGGCGTTGCGCTGGAGTGGCTGCAGGTGCGTACGTCGGCAATTTGATATAGCCCCCTGTGCGCTGCCTGCCGGTGGCGTGTTGGGCTGCCGTGAATGTCTCTGGTGAAGACGGTTGAGCAGTCGCATACGGACTGCTCGGTCGCTTACTTGCAAATGACGATCATGCTGCGGCTGGTATAGCCGGCGGGATTGAGGCCGAAGGGGTAGTCCCCTGGTTCCTCGGAATTGTCACCGGACTTGGCGATAACCCGGTAGCCCTTGGTGCCGCACGCGTTGGTCGCACTGGTATAGCACTGGTCCCAGGAAGATGACAGGCCGGAACAGTTGATGTGCAGCCCTTTTTTACCGCGTTTTATTTCTGTCCGTGTGGTCGCGGCACAGCCAGCAATGGCCACGATCATCAGCAGTATCAAAATTCGCTTCATTCCTATCCTTAATAGCCGCTTCGCAATGCTTGAAGCTGGCTCTACTCGCTCTCGAGCGTAGCGTTCGTGCTGTCCTTGTCGAAAATCTCCATGAAATGACATTCGTTTGCAGCTTCTTAAACATGGCCTAAATGCACGGCAAATACCAGAGCAACCTTCAAAGAACAGTCAATCGGCGGGAACCAGAGGCTTTGATTCGTTGCGCATGGTCAACGTCGCGCCGACCGAGGCCAGAATAATGCAGGTGATGGCCAGCCATTGCGCCAGGGACAGGTACTCCTGCAGGAAAAACAGACCGGACAGCGCACCGAATGCAGGTTCGATGCTCATGAGTGTGCCGAAGGTGCGCGCTGGGAGGCGCGTCAGTGCAACCATCTCCAGGGTATAGGGCAGCGCCGTGGACAGAATGGCGACACCGATGGCAACTGGAATCAGCGCAGGCATGAGCAATGCGCTGCCGGCGTGAACGATGCCGATAGGCGCGACAAACAGAGCGGCGATCATCACGCCAAGGGCTGCGGTTTGAACGCCGTTGTCGTTGCCTGCCTTCTGCCCAAACAGGATATAGAGTGCCCAGCAGACGCCGGCGCCCAGCGCATAAGCCGCGCCGGTCAAATCAATGCCGCTGCTGGCTTCGCCCATGGGAATCAGCAGAAGCAGGCCGATGATCGCAAGGGCGATCCACAGGAAGTCGACTGCTTTGCGTGACGCGTAGATGGCTACGGCGAGGGGGCCGGTAAATTCGAGGGCGACGGCGATGCCCAGGGGGACGCTGCGCAATGACATATAGAAGAGGAAGTTCATGCCGCCCAGTGCCATTCCATAGACGACGACGGTGCGCAGGGACTTGGCTGTCAGCTTGGCACGCCACGGTCTTAATATGAGCAGCATGATCACGCTGGCAAAGATCAGGCGCAGAGTCGTTGTGCCTTGTGCCCCGATGACAGGGAACATGCTCTTGGCCAGCGAGGCGCCTGATTGGATTGAGGCCATGGCGATCAACAGTAGGCCGACTGGGAACAATACTGAGGCCAGGCTGCGGGGGGAGGTGGTCATGGGCGCGCGTCCGAAGTCATATTTGAGAAGCAGAGGGCGCTATGATGCTTAACTGTGGTGTGTTGAGCAATATATTGCTCAGTCAGCTGGGCTAAGCGTCTTTATAGGACGTACTTAGGGTGTTTGATAGAAAACGAATTTAATGCTTGACCACAGATTCTGGAAGCCTATAATTCGCCCCACTTCCGGCGCAGTCGA
>NZ_JAFHKI010000129.1 GCF_016937615.1 Pseudomonas lactucae
AGATCAAGATCAAAAGCCAGTGCAACGGCAACAGCGCAGAGCAAGAGCAGGTAGTTGTGTAGAAACCTATGCCCGCGCTAATCCGTAGCAGCTGCCGAGCCTTGGCGAGGCTGCGTTTGCGGCGTATCTGACACACCGCCCCACCCACATTTACCCTCCAGCGTTTTGAAGATTGCTGACCTCTGGTTACAATCACCGCCCTCTCCCACTCTCCCAAGGATCCACCATGTCCGGGCTTGAACTGTTCGCCGCCGCCCTGGGGGTGATCGCTGTCTGGCTGACGGTCAAGCAAAACCCCTGGTGCTGGCCCATCGGCCTGGTGATGGTGCTGCTGTACATCTGGGTGTTCTACGACGTGAAACTCTATTCCGACATGCTCCTGCAGGTGGTCTACGCCGCCTTGCAAGTCTACGGCTGGTGGCAGTGGACCCGCGCCGGCGAGGTCAGGCAAGGGCGCCAGGTCACGCGCCTGGGTTGGCCGGCGATCATGGTCAGCCTGGCCATCGGCGCCGTTGGCAGCCTGTTGCTAGGCGCCGCCATGGCCCACTGGACCGACGCTGCACAACCGTGGCTCGACGCCGCGCTCACCGGTTTCAGCCTGGTGGCGCAAATGTGGATGGCGCAGAAGCGCGTGCAGTGCTGGCCGCTGTGGATTGCAGTGGACGTGATCTTTGTCGGGCTGTTCCTCTATAAGGGCCTCTACCTCACCGCCGCGCTATATGCACTGTTCACCGTGATCGCCGTGCAAGGCTGGCGCGAATGGCGCGCCGACCCGGCGTTGCGCACATGAAGGTGGTGGTACTGGCCGGCCCCGAATCCAGCGGCAAAAGCTGGCTCGCCGCTGAGTTGCACGCGCACTTCGGTGGCTTGATGGTCGGCGAATACGTGCGTTATTTCATCGACCATCATCAGCGCGACACCTGCCTGGCGGACATTCCTGACATCGCCCTCGGCCAATTGGCCTGGGAAGACGCCGCGCGTGCAACGCAACCCAGGCTGCTGATCCTCGACACCCACCTGCTCACCAACAAGCTCTGGAGCCAGACCCTGTTCGGCGACTACCCGGTATGGCTTGACGATGAGCTGCTGGCGCGCCACTACGACCTGCACCTGCTGCTCTCGCCCGAAGACGTCGAATGGACCGCCGACGGTCAACGCTGTCAGCCGGAGCTGGCAGACCGTCGCGCGTTTTTCCAGGGCAGCCTGGACTGGATGCAGCAGCATCACCAGCCGGTGGTGGTGATTCGCGGAGATTGGGCTGCGCGCCGCAGCCAAGCGTTCGCGGCAGTGGAGCAGTTGCTGGTCGCGCCTTCACACGCCTGACAGTCTCGGGCCTTAACGTTTTTTACGCGTACCCAGTTGAATCCAGGTCGGCGCATGATCACTGGCATGCGGCTCGTTACGCACCCAGGCGTCCACGCCCGCATCTTTCAAATAAGGCGTGAGTGCCGGGTTGAGCAACAGGTGGTCGATGCGCAGGCCAGAGTTTTTCTGCCAGTGCTGACGGAAATAGTCCCAGAACGTATACACGCGCTCGTCGGGATACAGATGCCGCAGCGCATCGGTCCAGCCCTGGGCCAGCAGGCGCTGAAAACAGGCGCGACTCTCGGGTTGCAGCAGGGCATCCTTGAGCCAGGAGCGCGGGTTATAGATGTCCAGATCGGTAGGCACCACGTTGAAATCTCCCGCCAGGAGCACGGGATGCTCACTGGCCTGCAGCGCGCCGGCGTAGTCGATCAACCGCTCGAACCAGGCCAGCTTGTAGTCGAATTTCGGCCCAGGTTGCGGGTTGCCGTTGGGCAAATACAGGCAGCCGACCAACACGCCGTGCACGGCCGCTTCGATATAGCGGCTTTGGTTGTCGCTGTCATCACCGGGCAGACCTCGCCGGCTCTCCAGCGGCTGGGCATCCCGCGCCAGAATCGCCACACCGTTCCACGACGCCTGTCCCAGGCAAATCGCTCCGTAACCGGCAGCTTCGAAGTCGGCGTAGGGGAACAGGCTTTGCGGCAGCTTGAGTTCTTGCAGGCACACGATATCGGGCTGCTCACGCGCGAGCCATTGCAGCAGGTTGGCAGTCGGGCACGCAGGCCGTTGAGATTGAAGGTGGCGATTTTCAGCGCTTTCATGGGATGGGGTCCTTCCAGGGCTCTTTGGGTAGAGCCTGGAAGGCGCACAGATGTTCCATCCACGCATGCCCGGTGGAATCGCGCCGCTCAGGGCCGGTGAGAGTGTTGGCGCAGCAACAGTCGCCGGACAGCTTGCGCTGAATCCACACAGCCCCCGCGCCGCAAATACACTCATATCTATTTGAAATAAAACAAGTTATCCCTCTGGCATGGTGCGTGCAAACACCTTCATATAACCCTGAAGGATGCCCCCATGCCCCAAACCCTGCCCCAGGCGCTGTTGCGCCAAGCCCAGACCCGCGGCTCAGCGGTTGCCTTGCGCTACAAACGTCTGGGCATCTGGCAGGTGCGCACCTGGAGCGAACTGGCTGCCGATGTCGGCGGGCTCGCCGCTGCCCTGCACCAGCGCGGTTTCAGTGGCAGCGATGACCTGCTGATCATCAGCCAGGCGCGCCCCGAAGCCTTGCTGCTGGCACTGGCCGCGCAGTGGCTGGGCGGTAGCGTCACGTTGCTGGACCCGGAGCGCGACAACCGCACGCTGCTGGCCAAATTACGACCGGCTTTTGTGCTGGCGGAAGATGTGCACGCGGTGCAGCAAATCGGTGAACACGGCGTGCGGGTGTACCTCGACGGACGCGGACTGAATCGCCTGCACACCGCTGGTTTGATCGCCTATGCCGACTTGACCACCAACGCCCCCGCCCCCGCCCCCGCCTGCGCCACGCAAACCAGCGCCCTCGCCTTTGTGTTTCACACAGACACCACCGCTCAATTAAGCCATGCCCAATTGCTGGCCGGTGCCCGCACCCTGATCACCCGTGAACACTTGACCAGCGACGAAGAAGCCCTCGCCGCCAGGGTATTCGCCGCCAGCGGCCAGGCGCGCTACCTGCTCGCGCCCTGGCTGCACGCCGGCTTTCGCCTGAATTTCCCGGAAGCCCTGGCCACCCGCGACACCGACCGCCGCGAGCTGGGCCCGACCCTGGTGCTGGGCACTCGCGAATCCTACGGGCGCCTGGAACAGTGGGTGGCTGAACGTCTGCCGCTACCGGGAACGTTCAGCCATGACCTGTACCGCTGGGCCATGCAGCCCACGTCCTCGCCCGTTCGACGCTGGCTCGGCCACTGGCTGGTGCGTCGTCCGTTGCTCGATGTACTGGGCATGAGCCGCCTGCGCGTGCCGTTGCTGGTGGGGCCGCCACTGAGCGCGCAGAGCGCGGCATTCTTCGGCGCACTGGGCGTTGATCCCGGACATTGGCACGAGCCTTCGCCGCGCCACGAAGCCACCGACCACTTACTGTCCCAGACTGTCTGACGAGCCCTCCATGCGCGCACCCACTGAATCGGTATTACTGCGGCTCGATGACATCTCCCTGTCGTTCAAGGGCATCAAGGCCATCACTTCCATCAGCTTCGACGTCAGGGCCGGCGACATCTGCGGGCTGATCGGCCCCAACGGCGCCGGTAAAAGCTCGCTGCTCAATGTCATCAACGGCGTCTACCACCCCCAGAGCGGCAGCATCCGCTATGCCGGCCAGACCCGTCGGCGCATGCGTGCGCACCAGGCCGCCGAGGGCGGTATCGCGCGCACCTTCCAGAATATCGCGCTGTTCAAAGGCATGAGCGTGCTCGACAACGTGCTCACCGGACGCAACCTCAAGCGTCGCAGCACCTGGGTCGAACAGATGCTGCGCCTGGGCCGCGCCCCGCGCGAGGACGACGCCCACCGCCTGCACGCGGAAAAGGTCATCGCCTTTTTACAGATCCATCCCTGGCGCCACGTACTGGTGGGCACCCTGCCCTACGGCCTGCAAAAGCGGGTCGAACTGGCCCGCGCCCTGGCCTGCGAACCAACCCTGTTGCTGCTGGATGAACCCATGGCCGGCATGAACGCCCAGGAGAAGGCGCAAATGAGCCAATTCATCCGCGATATCAACCGCGAGTTCGGCACCACGGTGGTGTTGATCGAACACGACATCGGCGTGGTGATGGGCTTGTGCGACCACGTGGTCGTGCTCGACTACGGTCGCAAGATCGGCGACGGCACGCCTGAGCAGGTCCGTGCCAACCCGGATGTCATTGCCGCTTACCTGGGTACCTGAACATGGAATTTTTCTTCGAAGTGCTGATTGGCGGCCTGTTGGCGGGCGTGATGTACGCCCTGGTGGCGATTGGTTTTGTGCTGATCTACAAGGCCTCCGGCGTGTTCAATTTTGCCCAGGGCGCCATGGTGCTGTTCGCCGCGCTGACCTTCGTCAGCCTGCTTGAGCGCGGCTTTCCGTTTGCCTGGGCATTCCTGGCCACGCTGGCAAGCCTGGTGGTGCTGGCGCTGCTGATCGAGAAAGTGGTGCTGCGGCCGCTGGTCAATCGCCCGCCGATCATCCTGTTCATGGCCACCCTGGGCCTGTCGTACCTGATCGAAGGGCTGGCGCAGTTTCTGTGGGGCGCCCAGGTGCACGGGTTGGACCTGGGCATCGCCGATGAGCCGCTGGAAATCCGCGGCATGCTGCTCTCGCAATTCGACCTGTTTGCCGCCGGCACCGCCGCCCTGCTGGTGCTGGCCTTGTCGCTGCTGTTCAACAAGACCCGCATCGGCCTGTCGTTGCGCGCGGTGGCCGATGACCCGCTGGCGTCGATGGCGGTGGGCATTCGCCTGCCGCGCATCTGGGCACTGGTGTGGGCGGTGGCCGGGTTTGTCGGGCTGGTGGCGGGTTTGCTCTGGGGCGCGCGCCTGGGCGTGCAGTTCTCGCTGTCGCTGGTGGTGCTCAAGGCGTTGCCGGTGCTGATCATCGGCGGATTCTCGTCCATTGGCGGTGCGATTGTCGGCGGTTTGATCATCGGCGCAGCGGAGAAAATCGCCGAGATCTACCTCGGGCCGATCATCGGCAGCGGCATTGAAAACTGGGTGCCTTACGTCCTGGCCCTGCTGTTTTTGCTGGTGCGACCGGCCGGGTTGTTCGGCGAGCGTGCAATCGAACGGGTTTGATGGTTTTTGAGGAACTGCCTGCATGCTGTATCAAGAAGTCGGTCAAATCAGCACCTCCTACGCGGCCGAGCGCCGCATCTTTCGCCTGCGCCAGGACCGTATCGGGTTGTGGCTGCTGCTGGGCTTTGCGTTTGTGGCGATACCCTGGCTGGGCAACGACTATTGGTTCAGCGCGATTCTGGTGCCGCTGCTGGTACTGTCCCTGGCCGGGCTGGGCCTGAACCTGCTGACCGGCTATGCGGGCCAACTCTCGTTGGGCTCGGCGGCGTTCATGGCGGTGGGCGCGTTCGCCGCCTACAACCTGCAACTGCGTGTGCCGGGGTTGCCTCTGCTGGTGAGCTTTGCCCTGGGCGGCGTGATCGCCGCGCTGGTGGCGGTGTTCTTTGGCTTGCCGAGCCTGCGGATCAAAGGGTTCTATTTGCTGGTGGCAACCCTGGCCGCGCAGTTCGTGGTGGAGTGGGTGCTCACCCGCTTCAGCTGGTTTACCAACGACAACGCCTCGGGGGTGATCACCTCACCGCCGCTGTTGATTGCCGGCCTCGATTTCAGCTCGCCGCGCGGCCGTTATCTGCTGACCCTGGCGGTCGTGGTCGCACTGTTCTGGCTCGGCAAAAACCTGGTGCGCAGCGAGCTGGGCCGCAACTGGATGGCGGTGCGCGACATGGACACCGCCGCCGCCGTGATCGGCATCCGCCTGCTCAAGGCCAAGCTGCTCGCGTTCGCCATCAGTGGCTTCTACCTGGGCGTCGCCGGTTCGCTGTGGGCCTTCACCTACCTGGGCACCGTGGAGCCCCACGGGTTTGACCTGAGCCGCTCATTCCAGGTGCTGTTCATCATCATTATTGGCGGCCTGGGCAGTGTGCTCGGCAACGTGCTGGGCGCGGCGTTCATCGTGTTGTTCCCGATCCTGCTGGGCAACCTCTTCGCGTTGTTGCCCGCCGGTTTGATGGACGCGGGCCAGCTGGAAAACATCCAGAAGATGCTGTTCGGCGCGCTGATCATCACCTTCCTGATCAAGGAACCGGAAGGGCTGGCCCGCCTGTGGCAGCGCTTTCGTCAACGGGCCAGGGTCTGGCCGCTGCGTTACTGAACTCATACCCCCTATCGCTCCCGAGGAATCGCCTTCATGACACACCGCTTATCGCTGCGCCGCCTGGCATTGGGCCTGGCCGTGATCACCGCCACCCTCGCAGGTACCGCCCAGGCTGCCAACGAACAGTACTTCCCGCTGCAAAGCTACCGGGTCGGGCCCTATGCCGCCGGCGGCACGGGGTTCTTCGGCGGGTTTATCGATTACCTGCAATACGTCAACGCCAAGGGCGGCGTGAATGGAGTCAAGTTGACCTGGAGCGAATGCGAGACCGAGTACGTGGTGGAAAAAGGCGTCGAATGCTACGAACGCCTCAAGGGTGGGCTCAATGGCGCACCGGCGGCGGCCACCAACCCATTGTCGGTGGGCATCGCCTACGCCACGCTGGACCGCTCGACGGCCGACAAATTGCCGCTGATCACCATCAACCACGGCCGTACCGATTCCACCGACGGCAGCGTGTTCCCCTACGTGTTTGCGCTGCAATTGAACCCGTATTCGGAAGTCTCGGCGATCATCAATTACATCGGCCAGCGCGAAGGCGGTGCCGACAAGCTCAAGGGCAAGAAAATCGCCGTGCTCTATCACGGTTCGCCCTACGGCAAGGAAACCAACGGCGTACTGGAAACCCTGGCGCAAAACGCGGGCTTTGAGCTGACGTTGCTCGAAGTGCCGCACCCCGGCAACGAACAGCAATCGCAATGGTTGAACATCCGCCGCCTCAAACCGGACTGGGTGATCCTGCGTGGCTGGGGCGTGATGAACCCGGTGGCGCTCAAATCGGCGCAGAAAGTCGGCTACCCCGCCGATCACATCATCGGCAATATCTGGAGCAACTCGGAAGAAGACGTGGTGCCGGCCGGCAACGCGGCGAAGGGCTTTATCTCGATCACCACGCACCCGTCGGGCACCGACTTCCCGGTGCTGCAAGGCATCAAGCAAAGCGTCGTCGACGCCGGCAAAGGCAACCTGGCCGATCCGAAGCGCTTCGGCACGGTGTACTACAACCTCGGTGTGGTGAACGGCATTCTCAACGTCGAAGCAGTGCGTCTGGCGCAGGAAAAATACGGTGCCAAGCCCTTGACCGGCGAGCAGGTTCGCTGGGGCTTCGAACACCTCAACCTGGACGATGCACGCCTGCAAGCCCTGGGTGCCAAAGGCCTGGTGCAACCGCTGAAACTCTCCTGCGCCGACCACGAAGGCGGCGGCGCGGTGCGCTTCCAGCAATGGGATGGGCAACGCTGGAACCTGATCAGCGACTGGGTGCAGGCTGACCGCGCCTTGCTGCGGCCCATCATCGAAGCATCGGCGGCGCAGTATGCGAAAGAGAAAGGCATTACGCCGAGAGATTGCAGCAAAGAGCAGTAGGATTTCTCAGCTGCAATGCAATTTAAATGTGGGAGGGGCGGTGCGACGATTCGACTTGCCCCCTCCCACAGTTGGATTGCATTGCAAAGTGGATCAGATGACGAACCTGGCCACCATCGCGTTCAAATCCACCGCCAGACGCGACAGCTCATGGCTGGCCGAACTGGTCTGGTTGGCACCCGCCGCCGACTGGGTGGCCAGGTCACGAATGTTGACCAGGTTGCGGTCCACTTCGCGGGACACCTGGGCCTGTTCTTCCGAAGCGCTGGCGATCACCAGGTTGCGCTCGTTGATCAGGCTGATTGACTGGGTGATCTGTTCCAGCGCCACACCCGCGGCACGCGCCATTTCCAGGGTGTTATGGGTGCGTTGGTTGCTCTGTTGCATGGATTGCACAGCCTCGCCGGTGCCGTTCTGAATGCCGGCGACCATTTTTTCGATCTCCTGGGTCGACTGGGCGGTACGGTGGGCCAGGGCGCGCACCTCGTCCGCCACCACCGCAAAACCGCGCCCGGCCTCACCGGCACGGGCGGCTTCGATGGCAGCGTTGAGCGCCAGCAGGTTGGTCTGCTCGGCGATCGCGCGGATCACGTCAAGCACCTTGCCGATGTCACGCCCTTGCGTGGCCAGGCCTTCGATCATCGCGGCGGTGTTCTGCACGTCCTGAGTCATGGTCTGGATCGCACCGACAGTCTCCATCACCCGGTCACGCCCTTCGCGTGCCGCCTGGTTTGATTGTCCGGACGCCTCGGAGGTGGACACTGCGTTACGCGCCACTTCTTCCACCGCTGCCGTCATTTCGTTAACCGCCGTGGCGGCCTGGTCGATTTCATTGTTCTGTTGCTGCAAGCCTTTGGAGGCTTCTTCGGTGACCGCGCTCAGCTCTTCGGCGGCGGAGGCCAGCTGCGTGGCCGAACCGGAAATGTGCTGGATAGTCTGGCGCAGGTTGGCTTGCATCGCGGCCAGGGCACCGATCAAGCGCGCGGGTTCATCCTTGCCATCGTCTTCAATGACTTTGCTGAGGTTGCCGCCGGCGATGGTTTCGGCCACTGCCACCGCTTTGCGCAACGGCGTGACGATGCTGCGGGTCAGCAACCAGGCCAGCAGTACGGTGAGCAAGGCGGCGGCCACCGATACGATGATCACGCCGGTGATCGCACTCTCGTAACCATGGCCAGCCTCGGCGTTCGACGACTTGGCGCCCGCCGCGTTGATGGCGATCAACTTGTTCAACTGCTCGCCCATCTGATCGGTGCCTTCCTTGATGCGGCTGTTGATCAGCGCACGCATCTCATCGACCTTGCCTTGCTTGGACAGGGCGAGCATTTCGGCCTGAGCCTTCAAGTAATTCTCCAGAGTGACACCGAAGACCTTGAACAGCGCCGCTTCCTCCTGCCCGGCAGGCAGCTTGGCGTAAGCGGCCTGGGCGGTCTTCACCTTGTCGGTCAGCACGCCAATGCGGGTTTCAGCCTCCTGCAGCCCGGCCGGTTCGCGGTTGACCAATACGCGAAACGACAGGATGCGCATGCGCAGCACGTTCTCCATCATCGTGCCCAAGTGCGTCACGCTGGGCAGTTGGTTGGCGCTCATCGCCACCGATGCCTCGCGAATCAGCGTCATGCGGTTGACCGCAAACACGCCCAGTACAACGACTAACAACGCAATAAATGCGAAGCCGAGAGAAGCGCGAGGGGCAATATTGAGATGGCGAAGTGACATAAGAGAGCTCTCAGAAGTAATGTTTGCGTGCGTCCTTGCCGCGAAACGGTCAATCGGCGTCAACGCACCGCTCCGACCTTGGTCACCACTGTTGTAATTGATCGGTGGGCCTATAAGAGCTATCGGCTGGGTCACGAGTTTTATGCAGGCTATTCATAAATATTTTTTTACACTTTTGACGATAGACGGTTTCTGGCATCCTGCGCCTCCATTTTCCGACCCGAGCCCTTACTTTGTCTGACGCTCAAGCCCCGCGCCCGCGCTATAAATCCGACCTGATCTACGGCCTTGAAGACCGTCCGCACTTCACCGCGGCGATCTTTGCCGCGTTACAGCACGTGCTGGCCAGTTTTGTCGGGATCATCACCCCCACGTTGATCGTCGGTGGCGTGCTCGGCCTGGAAAGCGAAGTGCCGTACCTGGTGAGCATGGCGCTGTTCGTGTCGGGGCTCGGCACCTTTGTGCAGGCGCGCACGTTCGGCCCGATCGGCTCGGGGCTCTTGTGCCTGCAGGGCACCAGTTTTTCGTTTATCAGCGTGATCCTCAGCGCGGGCTTTATGGTCAAGGCCCGGGGCGGTGGCACCGATGAGATCCTCTCGACGATATTCGGCGTGTGCTTTTTCGCGGCGTTTATCGAAGTAGCGCTCAGCCAGTTCATCGGCAAGCTGCGCAAACTGATCACGCCGGTAGTGACCGGCACCATCATCACCCTGATGGGCTTGTCGTTGATCAAAGTGGCGGTCACCGACATGGCCGGTGGCTTCGGCGCCAGCGACCTCGGCGCGGCCGGCAATATGGGCCTGGCCGGGCTGGTGCTGCTCACCATTGTGGTACTCAACCGCTTCAATAACCCGTTCCTGCGCCTGGGTTCGATCGTGATCGGCCTGACCCTGGGATTTGTGGTGGCCTGGTGGCTGGGCCGCGTGGACATGGCGGCCTTGCCACAGGTGCCGTTGATCAGCGTGCCGGTGCCGTTCAAGTACGGTTTTTCGTTCGACTGGGTGGCGTTTATCCCGGTGGCGGTGATCTTCCTGATTTCGCCGCTGGAAGCGGCCGGTGATCTGACCGCCAACTCGATGATTTCCCAACAGCCGGTCAAGGGCCCGCTGTACATCAAGCGCATCAAGTCCGGGCTGCTGGCCGACGGTCTCAACTCGGCGATGGCGGCCACCTTCAACAGCCTGCCGATGGTGACCTTCGCCCAGAACAACGGCGTGATCCAACTGACCGGCGTGGCCAGCCGTTATGTGGCGTACTTTATTGCCGGGCTCCTGGTGCTGCTGGGCCTGTTCCCGATGATCGGCGCAGTGTTGCAACTGATGCCCAAGCCGGTGCTGGGCGGCGCAACCCTGATCATGTTCGGCACGGTGGCCGTGGCTGGCATCAAGATCCTCGCCGAAGCCGGGCTGCATCGGCGCAATGTGCTGATCGTGGCGATTTCCCTCGGCATGGGCCTGGGCGTGGCCGCCGTGCCCGAGGTGCTGCGCGACTTGCCCAAGGCGCTGCGCAACATCTTCGAGTCGCCGATCACCGTGGGTGCGTTCTGTGCAATCGTGCTGAACATTTTCCTGCCGGAAGCGTTCATAGAACTGCAAGAAGATGAATTCGATCCGGAGTCTTCTACCCTCAAAGTCATGCAGGACCCGGACGTCACTCAATAGGAGCACCTTGTATATGCGCAGGCTCATGGTTCTATCGCTGTTGCTGCTGACCTTGAGCGCCTGCGCGCTGTTCCCCCACCGCGACCCGGTCAACATCAACGTGGTGGGCATCGAGCCGCTGCAAAGCCAGGAGCTGGAGGTGCGCTTCGCGGTGAAACTGCGGGTACAAAACCCCAATGAAACCGCGATCGACTACAACGGCGTGGCCCTGGACCTGGAGGTCAACGGCCGGCCGCTGGCGTCGGGAGTGACTGATCAGAGCGGCTCTATCCCACGCTTTTCCGAGACGGTGCTGATCGTGCCGGTGAGCGTTTCGGCGTTCTCGGTGTTGCGCCAGACCCTGGGCCTGAGCCAGACCCAGAGCTTGAACAACCTGCCCTACGTGCTGCGGGGCAAACTGGCGGGCGGTCTGTTTGGCACGATGCGCTTCGTCGACCGTGGCACGCTGGACTTGCCGAACACGGCGACCTGGTGAGCACCCGTCCAGACGCTGAAGAACCAATGTGGAAAGCGGGCTTTCTGTGGTGAGCGGGCTTACCCTACTGCCAGTCAGTTAAGGGACAACACTGTATCTGTCACTTTTTTTACCCCTTCAAAGCCTTAACTGACTGGCATTAGGGCTTGCCCCCTCCCACATCAGTAATAAATCGCACACCTGGCTTTTCGCGCTCATCCACCGCCAGCTCAAACACATCCGGCCGGGCGTAATGCCCGACTACGTCATAGTCATACTTTGCGCGGATCAGGTCGTCGGTATTGATCCGCGCCGTCAACAACCCCGCTTCACCAACCAAAGGCCCGGCAAGGATGTCGCCCATGGGCCCGACAATCACGCTGCCGCCGGCAATCAACGGGCGGTCTGAAGGCCAATTGGCGATCTCCAATCCCAATGCCTCGGGCGAGGCCTGCACCTGGCAGGCGCTCACCACGAAGCAACGCCCCTCGTGGGCCACGTGACGCATGCTCACCTGCCACATTTCGCGCTCGTCCACGGTGGGGGCGCACCATACTTCGACGCCTTTGGCATACATCGCGGTGCGCAGCAGCGGCATCATGTTTTCCCAGCACACGGCCCCGCCGATACGCCCCACCGCCGCGTCGATCACCGGCAAGGTGGAACCGTCGCCCTTGCCCCAGATCAGCCGCTCGGTGCCGGTCGGCATCAGCTTGCGGTGCTTGGCCACCAGGCCGCCGGTGGGTTCGACATACAGCATCGTGCAGTACAAGGTGCTGCCACTGCGCTCGATCACACCGAGTACCAGGCTGGCGCCGGTGCGCGCCGACAGCCCGGCCAGCGCCTCGGTCTCGGCACCCGGCACGTCGATGGCGTTGGCGAAATAACGGGCAAAGGCTTCGCGACCTTCCGGCAAGCGATAACCCAACTGCGTGCCGAAGCCTTCACCCTTGGGGTAGCCGCCCAGCAGCGCTTCGGGCATGACCACCAGTTGCGCACCGCTGCGTTTGATTGCGTCCTCGTAACTCAGGATCTGTTCGAGGGTTTCGGCCTTGCCGCCTGGCAATGCGCCGATTTGCAGGGCAGCCACAGTAGAAACAGGCATTACAGTCACTCCGAATAAGGGGGGGGTTGCCCATTCTCCCGCCAGCCTCGATCATGAATAAAGCCCACCTCAGTGCTGAATGATATGAGCCAGATGAATATCTCCAACGTCGACCTGAACCTGCTGAAAACCTTCGAAGCCCTGCACGATGAGTCCAGTGCCAGCCGCGCAGCGTTACGCCTGGGCGTCACGCAATCGGCCATCAGTGCGGGCCTGCGGCGTCTGCGCGAGGTGTATGGCGACCCTTTGTTCGTGCGTACCGGCCGTGGCCTGGCACCGACGTTGCGAGCCAATCAATTGAAACCCGTGATCAGCGAGGCACTGGACCGTTGTCGCCAGAGCCTGGCCATGGTCGACCCAGCCACCCCGCATTACCAAGGGCGCTCCGTGGTGCTGGGGTTGTCCGATGATTTCGAGATTGCCTATGGCCGACGCTTGATGGAGGAAATTGCGCAACGCCTGCCGCAACTGCGCGTGATTTTCCGCCAGACCCACAGCCAGATCGTCGCCGGCGCCCTGCTGGACCGCACGCTGGACCTGGCGATTACCGCCGGCGGTTTTGCCCAGGGCCGCTTGAGCCGACAAGTGCTTGGTGAAGGTGATTACCGCTGCCTGGCGGACCCCGCCAGCCTGGCGCCGGATCAACACGCCATCAGCCTGGAGGAATTTGTCGCCCGCGAACACGTGCTGGTGTCGTCAGGCGGGTTTATCGGGATTACTGACGAGGGTTTGGCGGCGCAAGGGCTGAGCCGTCAGGTGTGTGCGTCAACCAGCCACTTTGCCGCGCTGCCGTTTTTACTCAAGGGCAGCCAGGCGGTGGCGACCATTCCCGGGCACGCGGCGCAGGCAATCGCCGGGATGACCGGCCTGCGGATGTTGCCCTGCCCGCTGGCGCTGCCGCGCTATCCGGTGGAGTTGGGCTGGCGCACCCAGACTCAGCTTGACCCGATGTTGCTGAAAGTCCGCGAGGCCATCAAAGCCGGGTTTACTTCGCTGCCGCCATCAGCTTGTTGACTTCACTGCGCACCATGTTGGAAAACTCCGGCGGCGACATGCCGTCGAGTTCCGCGCGAACCCATTCGGCCCATTTGCCCTTGCGCTTGGCGCGCTCGCCGAACAACCGCGCGGCTTCGCCCTTGGCTTTTCCCAGGTTGGTCTGCCACAGGTCGTAGAGGCGGGACTTTTCATCTTCCAGCTCGGCGCGTTCGGCGAGGGTCTTGTTGGCGAGATTGAAGCTCATGTTGAATTACCTGCTGCACAAATAGGTGTCATCTTACACTGTAGGTCGAAAATTCCTGATTCGGATTTCGCCCACGAAAGCGCTTCGGCAAAAAAACTGCAACTTTTGCCACCGCCCGATACTCCATTGTTCACTGTCACATTCACCTGCAAGGAATCACACAATGGCCCGCAAAACCGCTGCCCAAGCCACCGTCGACCAAATCAAGGATCAAGCCTTCAGCGAACTCGCCGCGCTGATCGAAGAATCGGACAAGCTGCTTAAAAGCAGCGCCAACCTCGTCGGCGAAGAAGGTGAAACCCTGCGTGAGCAAGTGGCGCTGAAGCTCAAGCAGGCCATGGACTCGGTGACCAGCGTGCGTGAACGCACCCAGCCGGTGGTTGACGCCACCGAAACCTACATCGGTGGCCACCCATGGCAAACCGTGGCGATTTCCGCGGGTTTCGGCCTGGTGGTGGGTCTGTTGCTGGGTCGCCGTAACTAATCCCCTTGCCGCCGTCGTCGTAGTCGTCGTAGAGACATGACGACTACGTCAGTAAAGCGTCAACCCGCCCAATCGTGTAACTGCGCCAACGCCTCGGCATCAATCGCAATCCCCTTCTCCAGCGCCATCGCCCGTGTGCGATGGCGTCGATCCCCCGGTAACCGCCGCAACCCCGCCGCGTGCATCTGCCGCACCAGCTCCTGGCTGCGCTCGGCAAAGCTTTGCCCGGTCGTTTTGCTCGGGTCGATCACGATCAACAACTGCCCGGTCCAGGGTGTACGCGCCCCCGGGTGGTCGGCCCAGTTGAACTCGAAAGAAAAATTGCCGCCAGTCAACGCCGCCGCCAGCAACTCGACCATCATCGATAACGCCGAGCCTTTGTGCCCACCGAATGGCAATAAAGCCCCACCTTCCAGCACGGCTTTCGGGTCCTGGGTGGGCTGCCCAAGGCTGTCCACGCCCATCCCCGGCGGCAAGCGCTCGCCCTGGCGCGCCGCGATCTGCACGTCCCCGTGGGCGATGGCGCTGGTGGCCAGGTCGAACACAATCGGTGCGCCATCGGCACGCGGGGCGGCAAAGGCAATGGGGTTGGTGCCGAACAATGGCCGATCCGCGCCGTGGGGCACCACGCAGGTCATGCTGTTGACCACGCTCAGCGCCACCAGACCTTCTTCGGCAAAGGGTTCGACATCCGGCCACAGCGCGGCGAAGTGATGGGAATTGTGAATCGCCAACAAGGCAATGCCGGCGCTGCGGGCCTTGTCCACCAACAGCCCACGGGCCGCCGCCAGGGCCGGCTGGGCGAAACCGTTGGCGGCGTCCACGCGTACAAAGCCGGACGCTACATCCGTGACCACCGGCACAGCCTTGCCATCGACCCAGCCGCTGGCCAGTGTGCTGAGGTAACCGGGCATGCGGAAGACACCGTGGCTATGGGCGCCGTCGCGTTCGGCACTGGCGCAGTTGTGCGCGAGGATAGCCGCCACGTCCGGCGAGGTGCCGTGCTTTACAAACACCGTGTGGAGCAATGCCACCAGCTCATTGAAACCAATGAGTGCGCGAGTGCTGTCAACTATCGGGGACTGGGCAGACATCTGTAGCTCCGATTTTATAATTGGAAGAGGCAACAACAATCCAGACCCTGGATTAAACAACGCCGTACAGGCCTGCTGTCAACGGGCGCTTGAAGCCCTGCGCAATTATGTACCGCTCCACATTCCACACCGGCACCTACCGTGAGGCTTCACAACCGCCGCATTGATGGAGCGTGCACCATGGCGAAAGTCTCCCCACCGTATTTTTTCGATGAATTTCTGCGCCCGATCAAACGCAAAGAGCCGACGCCACGGGAGCGTGCGCTGGGGTTCACGCTCAAGGACCTGGACTGGCTGCACACGCTGTATTACGCCACCGATGCCGCACGCCAGAACCGCACACTGCACGGGTATTGCATGCGGGTCGAACGGCTGCTGATCAACCGCCTCGGCCAGCGCGTCATGCCACTGGCCGGCACCTTTATCATGAGCCCGACCCCCGATGCAGAAAAAGCAGTGCTCTACACCCCCTATGGCGGCCTGGAGCTGTTCGACAGCCGCGCCGACCTGCTCATTGAAATGGAGGCCCGCTTGCGGGACCCGGACGAGCGCCGCCAATTACTGCACTTTCTGTCCATCACAGAGCGTGACGAACTGCCGACGGCTGCGCACCTGAGCCTCACCACGTCGGTCATCGAGGGCGCAGTGATGCAAGACCAGGAGAGCGCCATCCGGGCCGGACAATACAAAAATGTAACGATGATGCTCCAGGAACTGCGCAAACTTCCCACCCTGGATGGAATGCTCCACATCTTGCTCGGCATCATGGCCCGTTCCTACTTTCCCGGCCTCAACCAGGCCGACACCCGCGTTAACTTCTTCAGCCGTACGACCACTGACGACGGGGCGCGCTGGGTCGCCTCCCTACCGCTCAACGAGGCGCTGCTGCAGTTTTACGTCAAGCATGCCTGGCCGACGGACCAGACCCACACCTTCGTCAATACCGGCTATGACCCCAGCGCCTTGACCCCGCAGCAACGAGCCGAAGACCAACAACGCTGGGACAGCGTGGTGGAACAAACCAGCGCTATCCTCTCCAGATTATTGAACAGCCTGCTGCAGACCTACTGGAACGAAGACATCAAGGGGGGTGAGTCACGCCTGCAACTGTTCGCCAAGGTCCTGAGCGACAAGTTCCGCGCCGACCTGTTGTTCAAGCACCAGGACGAAATCGTCTCCAGCGACGAAAGCCGGATACTGCGCGCCATGTTACTGCCCAACAAGACCTTGCGTGATGCGGCGGACAGTCAGTTGAAGCTGGAAAAGGTGCGGGTGCATGCGCCCTTTCAACATTACGTCGACCTCGCCAGCACGCTGATGATGAGCAACTCCCACGCCTATCTCTATACCCAATCGCGTGGGTTGCAGGTGCTCAAGGACCTCAAGGACCTCACCGCCACCTTGTTGAGCATGCTCAAAGCCGCAGGTCATGAAGATGAGTTGCTCAATTTTATGTCCGTGGGCGAGCGCAACGTGTTTATCGGCATGGATCACATACAGGTCCATGGCCAGCCGGTCGCAGACGATGTGTTCCTGGAAATGATCGAGGACGTCGTCACCAAGCAGTTCGACAACCTGGATTGCGCGCTGGGGCTGTTTCGCCGCAGTGCAGGCAGCATTGACCTGGCGGCACTGCTCGACAGTGCCCTGGACGTGCGCATGATGCTGGACAGTCGTTTGTTGGAGCAAACAAGCGGCGGGCGCTGGACGGTGCATCCCATCACCAGCGGCAATGGGCGCCCCAGCACCGTCCAGGCGGAAAAAGCCAAGCTGCACGTGCGACGGTTGGAAACGATCGAAACCGCGCTGGCTCTGGAGCGCAGCCAGCATCACACCTTGCGCGACCTGGTGGCCCATGCGCTGAACATGGAAATCGCCAAGAGACATCTCAACCTGAAAGCCGATGATATCCATATCAATACCTATGCCAGCCAGGCGCGGGAACAAGAAGACCGTCTTCCACAACAGTCTTCAAATATGGTCCAGCACTTTATCGCGCGCCTGGCCCAGCAAAGCGAAGCACTGACAGACTCTCTGCACACCGGGCTCTACGGCAAACGCGACGCGGGCCGCGCCTTTAGGCTGCCCAGTCTTTCGACCCAGACGTTCAATGCGATCATCGAGCAGGTGCTGAAGTCCTTTGTTCAAAGCGACCTGCGCACGCTGCCGCACCTGCTGCTGGAAAAGAACCAAACGCACCTGAGCCATGGCCTGTTGCAAGGGCTGATCGGCGAAGCCCGTTTGAGACGATTGTCCAGAAGCTTACCGGAGCCAACGCTGGCGTTGCTGGACGCCTCTCTGAACGCCGACGGCCTGACCCGGGTGACCCGGCATGGCCTGAACGGTTTTATACCGGATGCCTTCGGCTTGACCTTGAACCTTGGCCTCGACGCCATCCCCCAAGCCCTGGCCAATTGTTTTGTGCTGACCGAACGCGGCGGCATCGACCCCCATAACTCAGGCACGGCGCTGTTATGGACACCGCGTTGCGGCTATGAAGCCTTTGCGTCAGTCAAGGTCTTGCTCGACGCCCTGGAACAACGTTTGCAAAACCCGCTGGAGCGCCTGCCTCTGCTGGAAAACATGCCCGTCTCGCGACGTCTTCCCCATCAGTCCTACAGGCTTGGTCCGTTGCAGCGAATCGACGACGATCTGCTGAAAAACCGCCAACAGACCTATAGCGACTTCATACGTGATGAAATCGACCATGTGCTTTCGATGGGATTGAACGCACAGCGCTTTCAATACTGCATGGACCGCTTGATCCGCCGCGCACCGCCGTCCAATCTGCCCAGGGCGATTGCAATCGCGCGTGCAATGATCCTCCAGCAGGCACTACCGGTATGGCTGGGCATGGCAACGCCTCGCGACCAGATCCTGCAGGCCGAGCTGATCGAACAGTACCGCGTCAGCGCACCGGATGAACGTGACTACCTTCACGGCATCAGGTCCATTCGTGAGAGCGCTCAAAGCGTCCTCGCGAGCTTGCTCAAAGCGCGTTTTCCCGAGCAGGACATTACGCCGGACAACGTACTGATCCCTGGAAACATCGATTTGACAGGCAATATCCAGACGCTGACGGATTTCGCCCTGCGGCACTTGCCTGAGTTGAACGGCGACGCGATCCGGCCGCGCTCGCGCACCGCTACGCCCTTGCCGGCAACCCTGGACGGGAATGCCGTGGTGCAACTGGTTCGACAGCTGGACCTGAAAAAGCACTTTCAGCAGCAGTTGACGGCACACCTCAAAAGCCAGACCGCAGGCACGCAGGAGCGCCGCGAGCTGTTCTGTCGGCAACTGCCCTGGCAAGTCATGCAATACGCCCATCAACACATGCTTGACGAGCGGCTGTCGGCATCCGCCTGGGGCTTTATCCAGCAAGTCTTCGACATGCCCGATGCCCTGGCGCGCGCCGCCGTACGTGGGGCCCAAGCCGTCATTCGCCCGCTTGAGCTGATCGCAACCGAGGGGGCCGCGAAGGTCAAGGCGTTGGGCTGTTACCTGATCGGGCCAACGTCCGGTGCTCCTGGCCCTGTGGTCCTGTATGCGCCCTACAGCCCCACGCATTCATTGAAGGAGTATTCGAACGACGTCGCGTTTCTCAATGAGTTCATCACGCCCGGCGCGCTGCAGGACTGGGTACTGGAACAGTTGGAAACCGCGCATCAAGCCACTTACCGTAATTTGCTGAATCAGCGCTTCGGCAAAGGGCCTTCTGATATCCGTCTGGGTGTGTCACCCATTACCGGCAACCTGCTGACTCGGCTGTTCGACGACAACGCCGAAATGCTGCTCAAGATGCTCGCCAGCCAGTTCTCCCGATTGGGCAAGTCAACCTGGGAGGCGGTCACCAGCCTGTTGACCCAGGGCATTCCCAAAGGCTTGCAATTCATGGCCGGCAAACTGGCTTACCCGCTGGTGGTATGGCGCAGCTACAAACTGTTCAAGGCCTCCGCCGAGGACCTGCAGGAACACCACTGGCACCAGGCGCTGAAGATGTTCGCACTGGGTGTCGCCGAGATGGCCACTCTGCGCGGGGCGCTGGAGGATCTGCTGCCCCAAACCGCGCCGCCCGAGGAGCCGGTAACGCAGGAGCCATGGCTGCAACCGTCGCAGCCGGCGGCCACCACGCTGGGCACGCTGGATGTGACGGAGCCCGAACGTACTCGGCTGCAAGCCTTTGAAAGCCACGATGTCGCCCTGGACGACCTTGAGAAGACCACGCAGCCTCACCTGTACCGAGACAGGCCCAATATCCGCAACTATGTGCCACTGGCCGGCAAGGTGTACCCGGTAAAAAAAACCGGTGATGGCTGGCGCCTGAGCAAAGGTGAGCTGCGTGGCCCATACGTACAGCAAAACGCCCAGGGCGAATGGACGCTCGACCTGGACCGGCATAACCCACGCTATGGCAAGACATTGAGCCGCTACGCGGGCAGGCTGTACACCCGCTCGGCCGAACGATCGTTGATCAATATTGAAGCGGTGGGCATGCAGGAGATTACTGCGCTGTCCAACTGGAAGGCACAATGCATCGATGAAGCACTCAACGTGGCGACGTATTACACGGTCACCTGCAAACGCAACCTTGTCCACTTTACAGCACTGCGCGATGCCAACAGTCGGCTCGGGCGTTTTTTCAGCGAGCTCTTTGGCATCGTCACGCTCACGACCGACCAGGTGCAAAGGATCGAGCGGCGAATCGACGAGGTGCTCGATGAGTTGATAAACCACACCCTGGTCGGCCCCGATTCAAAGCGTTTTGTCAGCGGCACCCCTCGCTACAGTCCGCAGGACAGTTACGCGTTTGTGCTGCCCGATGATGCGCAGCGCAAGATCTATTTGCTGGACCGCTTCTTCGACCCGCACATGGACATGTACCAGAACCGCTTGAACACACCGTTCAACTTATCGGCCCATGCGCGAGCGACCGTGTTGATTCATGAGATCACCCACATCCGATCCTCGACCGAAGACCTGGCTTACCTGGACAGCATGCGGCCGTTTCCGGACTTGATCAACGTCAACGCTCCCGGGGGCGCATTGATAAAGACCGACCTGGAAGATCTCCGCGAAACCGCACTGTCATTGGCCACCCCGGTGACGATGCTGTTCAAGGCATGGGACGCGGTTTCCCAATTGTGGGAGGATTTTGGCGACAACCCTTCAACACACTTACAAATGAAGAAAGTCTTGAGTACCACCGGTGCCACCTCCCTTGCTGACGCTCGCTCGATCTTCATGAGCAACGCCGACAAACGCATCGACACCATTCTGGCCAACGCTGACTCGGTGACCTACCTGATCAGTGAACTGGGCCGCACGCTGGATACGGGAGCCTGAGCACGCGGTTGATGTGCAATCGCCATGACGGCTGTTCTCGCCGTTCGGCCGTGGGGGTTAGAATGTGGGAAATCAGGATGCATCAATGACCGAAAAGCCCGTTTCAGAAGCCGAATACGACACCATCACCGATGCCGCCGCGCAGTGGTGCATGCGCCTGCACGCCAGTGACTGCACGACACAGGAACGCAAGGCTTTTGAACAGTGGCACGATGCTCATCCGTTGCATGCCTTCGAATACGCCGCGATGCTGGAAATCTGGGACGTAGCCGACTATTTGCCACGCAGCGAACCGCCCCCCGTAGCGGCGCCGTTCAAACCGCGTAGCCGGGGCAGAACGTACGCCAAGGCCGTAGCCGTGTGCCTGCTCGCCTTGCCCGTGGCGGCCATCACCGGCTGGGAAGCCGGTTGGCTGCCCAGTTCCTGCGAACAGTTCGAGGCGACCCATGGCCTGCGCCAGGTGACGCTGGGCGATGGCAGCCAGGTCGAACTCAACCTGGGCACCCGGCTGGTCTACAGCCACTACAAAGACCAGCGCCGGGTCACGCTGAAAACAGGCGAGGCGTTTTTCAAGGTCAGCCATGACAGTGCCCGTCCGTTCATCGTGCGGGCGGGCGAAGGCCAGGTGCGCGTGACGGGCACCCAGTTCAACGTTTGGACGTACGAGGACCAGGTTCGGGTGACGCTGCTCGAAGGCTCGGCACAGATTTCCAGCAACCCCGTGCACGGCAGCGTGCCGCTGACGCCAGGCATGCAGGCCAGCTATCAGCCCGGAGAAGCCACGCCAAGCGTGAAGGCGATCAACCCCGATGACGGCGCGCTGGCCTGGCGCCAGGGCAAGCTGGTGCTCGACAACCTGACCCTGGCCGATGCCCTGCCGCTGATCAACCGCTACCTTGCCAAACCGGTGATGCTGGCCGATGCCAGCACCGGCGCGATTCGCATCGGCGGAATCTACAACCTCAACGAGGTCAACAACCTCGTCCCCTCCCTGCCCAAGGTACTACCGGTCTACCTGACCCAGAACCAGGACGGGAACCCCGTCCTCAATTCCATCCCGCGTAAAATCCCCAAAGGCTGACATCGCCAGGCGGGCCCGTGCTTGCTCGCGCCTGTTGTGTCCATTTTTGAAACACTGCCCTGCCCTGAACCGCTTGCAGGGCGCGGATTCATGGTTTTGTCACATACGGTGTTAAGCCCATGATACAGCCAGCTGAATCACTTGCGGCGTGGCCGAACCTGCGCAGTTGATTCAGGACTGTCTCATCTTTGAAACAGCAGTGACGGCACTTTGCCTTACAATAACTTCAACTAATTGAATAATAACGATAAATAAAAAGCGGCACGGCTCCTGCTCTATTCCTTTCAGCGCTGTTTAGGGTCAGCGCGGAGCATAAGGAACACCGCCGTGATCACATTCACTCAAAGCTTGATGAAGGGACTGCTGGCCAGCTGTGTACTCAGCCTTGGCATCAGTGCACCGAGCTTTGCCGGTGACGGTGTGATCGTGACCGGGCGCAATGTGCAAGCGCACATGATCGGCCGCCCCGCCTTCGGTAAAGACCCCTACCCCAGCACCGCCAACGCCAATCCCAGCCAGGACGTCATGGCGGCCACCGGCGAACTCAGTGACCGCGATTTCGGCAACGTCAGCAGCGGTTCGAGCATCGTGCGCGTCATTCAGACCAACGACACCATGACCGGCCTGCATGCCACTCAAGGGAGCCTGTCGACTCTGGGGGCCGGCTCGGCCGGCGGTCATGGCAGTGGCAGCGGCATGGGCGGCAGATCAGCGATTCGATCCAGCGCGGCATGGCGCCCCTGAATAACATCGGCAGCATGATGGGGGGCAAGCCATGAATCGCGCCCTGCTCATCCTCGCCTTGCTGGCCAGCGCCCCGGTCATGGCCGACGACACCGCCGTGATCAGCCACAGCGGCAAACAGTACGACGGCGTGCTGTCGATCAACCAGGCGGCCGGCACGCAGAACCAGACATCCAACAGCCGCGCCATCGCCGTCGGTGGCCAAGCCACCAACCTGAATATCCAGCGTATGGACGGCAGCGTCGACCCGTCCCTGAACGCCAAGGCGGCGATCCAGAGCAGCTCATTTACCAGCGGCAACGGCGTACTGGGCATCAACCAGTCCGCCGGGGCCAATAACCAATCTATCAACGCCGTGCGGATCAGCATCAACCCTGGCCCGCAAAGCATCGATGACAGCGTCCTGTTGCAACAGAACACGACGCAATTGACCGACTCAGGGCTCACCCCCACCACTGGCAGCCGCCTTGTCGTGACCAGCGACCAGGCCTTCACAGGCAGCCGAGGAGTGATTCAGGTGAACCAGAGTGCCGGGGTGGGGAACCGAGTGGCTAACACCCTGGGCATCACTATCAAGTAAACGCTTGGTAGTACTCGCTGGACCGTACCAACACTTAACCAACTAATTAGAAGCAAGGAGAAACACCATGAAACCTCAAATGGCCCTGAAACCAATGGTTTTCGCGCTCGCCGCACTCATGGCTGCCGCAGCTCAAGCGGGTGGTGGCTGGCACCCTGCGCCTCAACCTACCGGCACCATCGCGGCTGTGGTGACAGATGTACAAAACAGCGCGGTCAACAAGTTCGACGACACCAAAACCGAAAACAACGCCTCGGCCGATGGCTCGGTGAACAGCAACAACGGTAACGTTGGGGTCAACGTTCAATCCGGCAGTGGCAACCAGGCTGACAACTCTGCCGCCATCTCCAGCGCCAAAGGCGATGCCGCCACCGTATTCGGTGTGGTCGATGTGAATCAAAACAGCGTGCTGAGCAGCTTCAGCAACAAAGGCACGCAAAACAATGCTTCGCTGGATAACTCGGTTAACGGTAACTCCGGCAACGTGGGTTATAACGGCCAGGCCGGTCAAGGCAACCAGGGTAAAAACAACCTGGCGATCGTGACCGCGGACGGCAAAAACATTGCCGCGGCCGCCAACACCGAACAAAACTCCCTGGGCAACAGCTTCCTCAACGCGGCAGCCAGCAGCCACGGTTATGGCCATGGCGGCAACGCTCAATACGTGTCCAACAACGCCAGCCTCGACAACTCGGTCAACCGCAACTCCGGCAACGTGGGTGTGAACCTGCAGTCCGGCTCGGGCAACCAAGGCAGCAACAGCCTGTCGATCGGTCAAGGTTGCACCGTCTGCGCCAGCGGCGTGCGCTTCTGATCCAACGGGCCTTGGCAACAAGGCCCTTTTTTATTCCAGTGTCCACCAGGTCATTCGATCATGCGCCGCGCGACCCTCGCCCTCCTGATGTTGCTCACCGGCCCTGCGTGGGCAGGCACCATGGCGATCTCCGCCATGCCTGGCGGTGCGGTGATTTTCAAGAAGGTCGAGAGTATCCGCGAACGCCGCTTCGCCAACCTGGTGGAACAGAAAACCGATTTCAGCTGCGGTGCCGCGGCACTCGCCACCATCCTGCGCCAAGCCTATTGGCTGGACGTCGACGAAGATCACATCATCAAAGGCATGCTGGTCACGGCCGACCAGGACCTGGTGCGTACCCAGGGTTTTTCCATGCTGGACATGAAGCGCTACCTCGAAAGCATCGGCATGCGTGCCCGGGGCTACAAAATCGCGCCAGACACCCTGGTGACCGTGAAAGTCCCTGTGGTGGTACTCCTGGAAATTCGTGGCTACAAGCACTTCGTGGTGATGCAGCGCGCCGACAAGGACTGGGTCTATATCGGTGACCCGGTGCTGGGCCACAAGCGCTATTCGCGCGATGACTTCGTCAAGGGCTGGAATGGCATCGTCTTCGCCGTGCTCGGTGAAGGTTATGACAAGTCCAATGTCTTGCTCGACCCGCCCACGCCGCTGACCGCCAAGAACCAGTTGAATGAGTTCCGGCCCGTAGGCGATGCCGAGCTGATGGATTTCGGTTTCATCCAGAGCGACTTCTTCTAAAAGAAGCGCAATAAGGGGCAGGACGCTCCAGGAGCAGAAGATGAACACTTCCCGTTGGCTGACGGTCATGTGTCTGGCAGCCTCGATGCCCGCTTATGCTTCATCGGCGTTCAAACCGATCGAACTCAAGGATGCGGAAATGGCCGATCTGCGCGGCCGTTATGTGATGCCGGGGCGGATCATCAGCTTCGGTATTGTGATGAGCAGTACCTGGACCAATGCCGTGGGCGACACCCTCACCGGCAAGGCCAGCATGCAGGTCGACGCGTCGACCATCACGCCGCAATTCTATGTGCAAACCACTGGCTCGACCGGCAACGGTACGAACCCGAACACAGGTACCGGCAACGTTACCGGCGGTGCCGGCCTGGGCAGTGGCCAGGGCGTGACACAAAGCGTGCGTGCCGCCGGTGACGGCAACACCGCCTACAACAACGTGGGGATCACCGTCGAGAACGGCCTGGCCCCCGCCAACCTGGTGCAATCGGGGCAAGTGCTGGTGGCCGGCGGCACAGTGACCGGCGACAGCGCGGCCGGCCGTGTCAGTGTGTCGGCCAATAACGGCGGCTTGCAGATGGCGATCCAGGCCAACCACAACCAGGGCAACAGCCTGCAACAGATCGGTGGCGGCAACGTGCTGCAAGGCACGGTTTTGACTGGCAACACCAACTTCGTCAACAACATGACCCAGCTCAACGTGGTAATGAACAATAACGGTTTGAACAACGGCGCATTGAACTGCAACCTCGATCAACTCAAAGCCCTACGCACCCTCGGTTATTGAACTACGCTGAGCCTCGACACTTACGCATTAGAAAAGGACGGCTTATTTCATGCATCGATCGTTATCGCTTCGCGCGGTGGTCTGTTTAAGTACGCTCTTGCCCGCATCCGTTCTGTATGCCGCGCCAGATACCGATATCGAAACACTCAAACAGGAACTCCTGGAACTCAAGCAGCGCTACGAAGTGCAGCAAAAAGCCCTGGCGGTGCTGGAACAACGGGTGCGCCAGGTAGAGGACCAACCGGCGACACCGGCGCCCAAGCGCCTGGCCAAATCCCCGGCAGACTTTCAAAAAGCCAGCGGCACCACTGTCGCCGGTACGGGCGCGGCGGCGGCATCCGGTGGCGCGGGCGGTGGCGGCAGTTCCTACGGCCAGTCCCTCAAGGACGACTCGGCCCCTGCGCAAAGCGTGAGCAACCTCTATAACGAAGCCAGCGGTTTTTTCGGCAATGGCAGGTTCAGCTTTGAAACCGGCGTGACTTATGCCCGCTACGATGCTCGCCAGCTGACCCTCAACGGTTTCCTGGCACTGGACTCGATCTTCCTCGGCAACATCAACCTGGACCGGATCAAGTCCGACAACTGGACCCTCGACCTCACCGGGCGCTACAACCTCGATAACCGCTGGCAATTCGACGTGAACGTGCCCGTGGTCTATCGCGAATCCACCTACCAGTCGGCCGGCGCCGGCAACAGCAGCGCCGCAACCTCGGAACAGTCGGTGACCCGCGACCCGACCATCGGCGACGTCAACTTCGGCGTGGCGTACAAGTTCCTCGACGAAACCCCTTCCCTTCCGGATGCCGTGGTGTCGGTGCGGGTCAAGGCGCCAACCGGCAAAGAGCCCTTTGGTATCAAGCTGATCGGCTCGCCCAATAACGACAACCTGTTCGTGCCGGAAAGCCTGCCGACGGGCAACGGGGTCTGGTCGATCACTCCCGGCATCTCGCTGGTCAAGACCTTCGACCCGGCAGTGCTGTTCGGTTCGTTGTCCTATACCCACAACTTCGAAGACTCGTTCAGCGACATCAGCAGCGATGTCAACCAGAAGGTCGGCGGCAAGGTCAGCCTGGGCGACAGCTTCCAGCTCGGCGTCGGGGTGGCCTTCGCCCTCAACGAAAAAATGAGCATGTCGTTCTCGGTGTCCGACCTGGTGCAACGCAAGAGCCGGCTCAAGCCTAATGGCGGGGACTGGCAATCGGTGGTCTCCAGCGATGCCAACGCCGGTTACTTCAACGTGGGGATGACCATTGCGGCCTCGGACAACCTCACCATCGTGCCGAACCTGGCGATCGGCATGACCGACGATGCGCCGGACTTTACGTTCAGCCTGAAATTCCCGTACTACTTCTGACCGAATCGCAGGCGATTACCACAACGCAAAAGCCCCGCAACGATAAGGGTCGTTGCGGGGCTTTTCGGTTTACCCGCCCTAGCGGATCTGGTGCTTGTGCAGCAACCGATAGAACGTCGGCCGGGAAATGCCCAGCACACGGGCCGCGACACTCAGGTTGTCGCTGTGCCGGTTGAGCACATCGCACAACGCCTGGCGTTCGGCGCGGTGCTTGTAGTCTTCCAATGTCGCCATGGGTGACGAATGTGCCTGTTCGGTCACCAATCCCAGATCAACGGCTTCGATTTGGCGCCCTTCTGCAAGCACCAGGCCACGGCGTACGCGGTTGGCCAACTCACGCACATTGCCAGGCCACGGGTGCTGCCCCATGGCGACCAACGCGTTTTCACTGAAACTGCGCGGGCGACGACCGGTTTCCTGACTATAGAACCGCGAAAAATGGTTGGCCAGCATGACCACGTCGCCATGCCGCTCGCGCAACGGCGCCGTGACGACTTGCAGCACATTGAGCCGGTAGTACAAGTCTTCGCGAAAGCGCCCTTTGGCGACTGCGGCTTCAAGGTCGACGTGAGTGGCCGCCAGCACGCGCACATCCACCGGGATCGGCTGGGTACCACCGACCCGTTCAATGTGCTTTTCCTGGAGAAAACGCAGCAGGTTGGCCTGCAACTCCATCGGCAGATCGCCAATTTCATCGAGGAACAGGGTGCCGCCGTGGGCGGCTTCGATACGCCCGACCTTGCGCTGGTGGGCGCCGGTAAACGCACCCTTTTCATGGCCGAACAATTCGGACTGGATCAGATGTTCAGGGATCGCCCCGCAGTTGATCGCGACAAACGGTTTTGCGTGACGCTGTGACTGACGATGCAAGGTCTTGGCGACCAGTTCCTTGCCGGTGCCGCTGTCGCCTCGGATCAACACCGGTGACTCCGTAGGCGCCAGCTTGGACAGCAACTTGCGCAGCTCACGGATCGGCCGACTGTCGCCCAGCAATTCATGGCCTTCGTCCACCGGGGTATGGCCCTTACCGCGCAGGCGCGCCATGCCGAAGGCGCGACCCAGGGTGACCTGCACGCGGGCAACGTCAAACGGCAAGGTGTGGAAGTCGAAAAACCATTCGCAGACGAAATCACCGACATTCTGCAAGCGCAGAACGTCCTGACTGAGCACGGCGATCCACTCCGTGCCGCTGCGGCCAATCAGTTCCTTGACGGCTTCGGGTCGCTCCAGGTGATAGGGCTGCAGGCGCAACAGGCCGATATCACAGGAACGCTCGCCCACCGCTTCCAATGCACAGCTGTCTACCTCCCACCCGGCGGTGCGCAAACCAGGCAATAACCCATGGCAATCGTCACAGGGGTCGACCACAAGCAAGCGACGCGCAGGTGTAGCAAGCATGATCATTCCTTGGCGCCAGAATTTTTAAAGTTATTAAGAAACAACGATTTGTGACGCTTGGCGCTAACACTAGCAAGATCTTGACGCCGGCCTTGTACCGTTTTGCTATAAGTGCGGGCAAAAAGCCACCTTTGCGGGTTTGCGGCACGGAAGTGATGCATCGCGCCAATGTTCATCGCGCTTTCAAAACAGCCACTTACATGATGTCAGTCAGGGAAAGTTAAAAATATGTGTTCTAACATGTGACCCGTAACCGGCCATCGTGCATCAGTACAAGTAACCCACCGCACGGTCAGCCCAACCGCCGGTACTCACTTGAATGGGCATTTAGAGAGAGACCCACATGAACGCCCCGCTCCGCATCAACGAAGCTCTTTTGATCGCAGACCGTGCTTTCCAACCCTTTCAGTGCGTGGCCTGGCACGATGGCAATGGCGCCCTGAGCCTGAGCGTCGTCGACCGCACCAACACCCGTATCGGCCGCAAACAATTATCATCGAACACCTATACCGATCCGGCGCAATTGGAAAACTTGCTGTTGCAGGCCCGCGCCGAACTCGACAAAGATGGCCACCAGTTACTGTCGTGGGCAATGCCGAAGTAAGTCGATGCCAACTTGCGATGGCTGCAGAACAGTCATCGCACGTTAAGCCGTATAACGTTAAGGCGCTTATCGGGTCAGGTACTTATCGCGCCGCGAGAATAAACCGCTCGATTGCTTCGGCCGCGCCATCCTCGACATTGCTGCCGGTGACCACATTGGCCTGGCGCTTGACGGTTTCTTCGGCCTGCCCCATGGCAATCGATAAACCGGCCACGTGAAACATCGCCGGGTCATTGCCGCCATCACCCATGGCAGCGGTCTGTTCCAGCGGCACGCCAAGGTGCGTTGCCAGGGTTTTCAAGGCTTCGCCTTTATTGGCCAACATCGCGGTAACGTCCAGGTAAACCGGTTGCGAACGCGACACTTGTGCCAGCCCCTGCACCCTGGGCTGCAATTGCGCCTCCAGCTCCACCAGCAATTGTGTGTTGTTGCTGGCGGCGACGATCTTGTCGACCCGGTCCAGGTAGGGCTCGAAACTCTCCACCACCACCGGCCCATACCCCAGGCCATCGGCCTCGCGCTGAGCCATCGGCCCCGGCGGATCGCGCCGCAGCCAGTCGCCGTCGGCGAATACCCACACCTCCACGTCCGGCTCGGCCGAAAACAGCGCCAGGGTTATCAGCGCCGCCTCCGCCGGCAGGTGATGGGCAATCAGTATGCTGCCATCGGGGTTGATCAGCGTGCCGCCGTTGAAACCCGCCACCGGCACGTCGATGCCGAATGTCTCGATCAAATGCAACATCGCCTTGGGCGGGCGCCCGCTGGCCAGGCTGAAAAACACCCCGGCCTCGCGCAGAGCGCGAACTGCGTCCACCGTACGCTGGCTGAAGCTGTGATCGGGATGCAGCAAGGTACCGTCAACGTCACTCAAGATAAAACGGATGGGATGGATCGTGGCATCACTCATCCGAGGCTGTGCCAGGTGCGGCCATCACGGGCCAGCAACGCATCGGCCGCCGCCGGGCCATCTTCACCGGCCTTATAGGTCTGGATGCCATCGTCTTCCTTCCACGCGTCAAGGAATGGCTGCACCGCACGCCAGCCATTCTCGATGTTGTCGGCCCGTTGGAACAAGGTCTGGTCGCCGGTCATGCAGTCGTAGATCAGGGTTTCGTACCCGGTCGACGGCTGCATTTCGAAAAAGTCCTTGTAGGCAAACCCCAGCTGGATGTTGGCCATGTCCAGGGTCGGCCCGGGCTTTTTCGCCAACAGGTCGAACCACATGCCTTCATTGGGCTGGATCTGGATTTTCAGGTAGGTGGGCTTGAGCTCGTCCACCTCGGTGTCGCGAAACTGTGCGTAAGGCGCCGGTTTGAAGCAAATCACGATTTCGGTGTCGCGCACGCTCATGCGCTTGCCGGTGCGCAGGTAGAACGGCACGCCGACCCAGCGCCAGTTGTCGATCATCACCTTGAGGGCGACGAACGTCTCGGTGCTGCTGTCGGGCGCAACGTTGGCTTCTTGGCGATAGCCCGGCATCGACTTGCCCCCGATTTCGCCGGCGGTGTACTGGCCACGTACCGAGTTGGCCCGCGCATCTTCCAGAGACCAGGGGCGTACCGCGCCGATCACCTTGGCCTTTTCGCCACGGACGGCATCGGCACCGAATGCCGCCGGCGCTCCATGGCCACCATGGCCAACAACTGAAACAGGTGGTTGGGCACCATGTCGCGCAGAGTGCCGGTTTTTTCGAAGAAATTGCCCCGGGTTTCCACGCCAACGGTTTCGGCGGCGGTGATCTGCACATGATCGATGTAATGGTTGTTCCAGAATGCCTCGAACAGCACGTTGGAGAAACGGCTGATAAGGATGTTCTGCACCGTTTCCTTGCCCAGGTAATGGTCGATGCGATAGATCTGCTTTTCGCTCATCACCTTGAGCAGGCAGGCGTTCAACGCTTCGGCGGTGGCCAGGTCGGAACCGAACGGTTTTTCGATCACCACACGACGGAAAGCGTCGTCGGTTTCCGTCAATAGTCCGGCACTGCCCAGGCGCTGCACCACATCACTGAAGAAGCGCGGCGCGGTGGCGAGGTAGAACACCGCGTTACCGGTGCCACTGGCGGCGATCTTCTTGCCGATGTCGGCGTAGGTGCTGTCGTCGAGAAAGTCGCCCTCGACATAGCTGATGCCCTTGGCCAACTGTGCCCACAATGCCGGGTCGAGGGCATTGTCCGCACTGCCCCTGACCTTGCTTGCCGCCTCGGTGCGGATGAAATCCTCGAGTTTCTTGGCGAAGTCGGCATCGCTGATGGCGTTGTGATCCACGCCGACAATGCGCAGGCCGTCACCCAGCAGCCCGTCGCGACTGAGGTTGTACAGCGCCGGCATCAGCAGGCGCTTGACCAGGTCGCCATGGGCGCCAAACAGAAACAGCGTGGTGGGTGGAGCCGGTTCGGCCTGGGTTTTCTTGCCGTTGGCGGTCATTTTTTGGAAGTCTCCACGTGTCCGCCGAAGCCGAAGCGCATGGCAGACAGCATTTTGTCACCGTAGGTGCTCTGCTGGCGCGAGCGGAAACGGGCGAACAACGACGTGGACAGTACCGGCACCGGCACCGCCTGTTCCATGGCGGCCTCGATGGTCCAGCGGCCTTCGCCACTGTCGGCCACAGAACCGGAGTAACCGTCGAGTTTCGGGTCGGTGGCCAGCGCATCGGCGGTGAGGTCCAACAGCCAGGACGAGACCACGCTGCCACGGCGCCATACTTCGGCAATGTCGCCGACATTCAGGTCAAAGCGCTGGTCTTCAGGCAGGTTTTCCGAGTTCTTGGTCTTGAGGATGTCAAACCCTTCGGCAAACGCCTGCATCATCCCGTACTCGATGCCGTTGTGGATCATCTTGACGAAATGCCCGGCACCCGCGGGGCCGGCGTGGATGTAGCCCTGCTCGGCACGCGGGTCGGCGCTGGCGGAACGGTCCCTGGTGCGCGGAATGCTGCCCAGGCCCGGGGCCAGGCTTTTGAAGATCGGGTCAAGGCGCTGTACGGTTTCGGTGTCGCCACCGATCATCATGCAATAGCCACGTTCCAGGCCCCAGACGCCGCCGGAGGTACCGACATCAACATAGTGCAGGCCCTTCTCGGCCAGTGCCTTGCCGCGACGCACGTCATCCTTATAGTTGGTGTTACCGCCGTCGATGATCACATCACCGTGTTCCAGCAGCTCACTCAACTCATTAATGGTGTTTTCGGTCGGGTCGCCAGCGGGCAGCATGACCCACACGGCACGCGGCTGTTGCAGCCCGGCGACGAGCGCCTTCAAGTCGGCAACGCCAGTAGCGCCCTCCTCGCTGAGGTTTTTGACAAATGCTTCGTTACGGTCGTAAACAACGGTGGTATGCCCATTGAGCATCAGGCGCCGTGCAATATTCCCGCCCATGCGGCCTAGTCCGATAATCCCCAGTTGCATGTGCTGATGCTCCTAACTGCTAAAAAATGTGTGACATAGTTTATAGCGCAATGAGGCTAATGAGGGTTAGTCAGGGGCAGAACCTTGTAGTTTCATGACAAAAAAGTTGCCATCGTTTCACCATCACGGCAGCGAAAGTCACACGACCACCAAAAATAAAAAAGTTCCATTGACGTGAAAAAGAATTCAGAATCGCCCTGACTGCTGCCGAGAACCTCGACTCAAGCGTTCTGGCACACCGCGACACACCGCCTATTTGCGAGGCAAGCAATGAATACAGCACAGATGACCCGTCCTCCACAGACCCTCTACGTTTCTATCCGTCGAGATGAGCTGCGCCAGTTGAAAGACGAACGCGAACAACTGCAGCAGGAGGTCATGCGCCTGCGTGCCCATATCATTCAAGCCCAACTCGATCAGCCCGCTGGCGCCCAGCCTGCGCTCTGCTGAGCCCGGTCATCGCTTTGTAAGATAGCGGCTACAGAAATCTCACAAAGTTTTCACACGTCATCGCCGATACTCCCGCCCCCAAGGGCCATCCCATGCAAGGGTGGCCCCTGTTGCGTGCAGCCCTGCGCGTCGATTGAAAAATTATCAGGTTGGAGCGCTGGATGGCGATGTTCGAACGCAGCACTAAGTCTGCGAAAGGCTTTGATTGGGCCGGTCTTGGCTGGCTATTCGTGTTTTTCTGGTACTTCTCGGGTATTACCCAACTGCTGATCCAACTCAGCGGCACGTCCGGCTTCAGCGGTTTTCGTCAAGCCTTCTTCATGAGCGCACTGTGGCTCGCCCCCCTGCTGATATTCCCACGCCGTACGCGCCTGCTGTCCGCCTTGATCGGCGTGGTGTTGTGGGCCTGTTCCATGGCCAGCCTGGGTTATTTCTTTATCTACCAGCAGGAGTTTTCCCAAAGCGTCATCTTCATCATGTTCGAGTCGAACATCTCCGAGGCCGGCGAATATGCCACTCAGTACTTTGCCTGGTGGATCGTGCTGGCGTTCATTGCCCATACCGCCGTGGCGATTTTCCTGTGGACCCGCGTGCGCCCGGTGTACCTGCCGCGCGCGCAGGCACTCGTGGCCGCGACCGTGATCGTGGTGGCGATCGTCGGCTACCCGCTGGTCAAGCAGATCGCCCGCAGCGACACCTTGGACGACGCGATTGACCGCTTCGAATCGCGCATCGAGCCAGCCGTGCCGTGGCAGATGATCGTCGCCTACCACCGCTACACCGAACAACTGGACAACATGCAAGGCATGCTCGACAGCGCCAGTCAGATCCCACCCTTGACCAACCTCAAGGACACCACGCCGGCCAGCCTTCGACCTTGGTGCTGGTGATCGGCGAGTCCACCAACCGCCAACGTATGAGCCTCTACGGTTACCCGCGCAACACCACGCCGGAACTGGATAAGCTGCGCGACCAATTGGCAGTGTTCGATAACGTCATCACGCCTCGCCCCTACACCATCGAGGCACTGCAACAGGTGCTGACGTTCGCCGACGAGGAGAACCCCGATCTGTACCTCAAGACGCCGTCGATTGTCAGCGTGATGAAGCAAGCCGGCTACAAGACCTACTGGATCACCAACCAGCAGACCATGACCAAGCGCAACACCATGCTCACGACCTTTTCCGAACAGGCCGACGAGCAGGTATACCTGAACAACAACCGCAACCAGAACGCCCGTCAGTACGACGGCGACGTGCTGGCGCCGTTCTCCAAGGCCCTGGCCGACCCGGCCGAACGCAAGTTCATCGTGGTGCACCTGCTCGGCACACACATGAGCTACCAGTACCGCTACCCACCGAGCTTTGACAAATTTACCTACCGCCAGGGTGTGCCCGACGGCGTCAGCGATGATCAACTGCCCACCTACAACAGCTACGACAATGCCGTGCTGTATAACGATTTCGTGGTGTCCAGCCTGATCAAGGACTACGCCAAGACCGACCCCAACGGCTTCCTGCTGTACCTTTCGGACCACGGCGAAGACGTCTACGACTCGGCCGGCCACGCCACCCTGGGGCGTAACGAAGGCAAACCGACGGCGCCGATGTACACGATCCCGTTCATGGCCTATGCCTCGCCGAAATGGCGCGAAAACCACGACTGGAGTTTTGCCGGGGACCTGCAACGACCCTACAGCAGCTCGCAGTTGATCCACACCTGGGCCGACCTGGCCGGGCTGGATTTCAACGAGCTGGACCGCAGCAAAAGCCTGGTCAGCGATAGCTTCCAGGCGCGACCGCTGCTGATCGGCAACCCTTATTTGCGCCAGCAGAAAGCCTTGATTGACTTCAGCCTGATCAAGCCGAAGAAGGCCAGCCCGGCAGATGTGGTGCTCCAGGAAAAACCAGCCCCGTAACGCACGATAAGGCGTCCTGCGTTTGACCTCAGCGTGTATTAGAACGTCCCAGGTTTGGTCAGCCTCTTCCTCACTGGAAGTTATAAAAGCGAATGATCCAACGTTAACGAAATTGTTAACGTTGGAAGTTTCTCGGGTTAATTCCCACTTAATAAGATCGCGCCACTATGGCCCACACATCTGCTCAGGGACCGAACGGACAACGATCACACTTAATGAGAAACTCCTATGAAACTTTCGACTTTGATATTTGCCAGCCTGATGACCCTTACCTCCGCCGCCGCGTTTGCAGAAGGCGGTTCGGAGCGTTCGAAGCAGTTCTACAATGACTTCGCGTTCTCGCAACAACAAATCCACGGTTTGGAAAAACAGACCGCGTTGGCGGACGGCAAGAACCCGAAAACCGAAACGGCCGATCAGCAACAACCCAAGAGCTAACTTAACGCTGAGTTAATACTTGTTTAATTCGCAACACCCTCACGCCATTCCGCTCCTTTGGCCAAGGTTTACGGGCGCCATTTAATGGCGCCTTTTTTTTAACTGTTATTTATCCAGCGGTTTATGCCAGAACAACATGCGTCCATAGGCCGGATCAAACTTCGAATCGTCAAACCCGAACTTGCGATAGGCTGACTGCGCCACGGCATTACCTTCGAGCACCTCCAGGGTGATCTTGCAGCAGCCGCGCTGCCGGGCGATTTCCTCGACCTTGTGCAGCATTTTCTGGCTCAGCCCCAGGCCACGGAACGACGCCATCACCGCCACGTCATGGATATTGACCAAGGGGCGACAAGCAAAGGTGGAAAACCCTTCAAAGCAATTCACCAGCCCCGCCGGTTCACCGCCGACAAATGCCAGCACACTGAATGCATGGGGCCGCTTGGCCAGTTCGGCCGGCAGTTGCACCAACAGATCAGCGGACAGACTGTGACCGCCGCCCATCGGGTCTTCGGCGTAATGGTTGAGTACACGACCAATGGCCTGGGCGTGTACCGGGTTGGTGTAGCTGGCTTGCAGCACCAGGATATCTGGGGTTTCCATTGCCTTCCTCAATCACGACAACAAGGGAATCGGTTCCCTTTGAGGGGCTTGATTGTAAGCGTGGAGACGGCGCCAGCTGAAGGAGATTAACGACAAATATCTGCGTGAACACGGGAAGGTTCTGCCGATAAAAAAGCCCAGAACGCCCATCTCGGGGCGTTTTTCGTACAGCAATCAACCGAAACGCTGCAATTGCATTTCCTGCAGGCGGCTGAGGGTGCGGCGGAAGGGAAACGCCAGGTAGCCCTCGGTATAAAGGCTTTCCAACGCCACCTGCGCCTCGATGAACAAGGGCACCTTGCGGTCATAGCACTCGTCCACCAAGGCGATGAACCGACGCACACTGTCGTCGTGCACCGACAACTGCGGCAGTTCACGATCACCGGCCACCACCCGCTGCACCGCATCTTCAGTGCCACGGGCAATCCGACCGGGACGCTGTTGCGCGCTCAAGTTGGGCACTTCACCCAGCACAATCGCCTTGAAGCGATCACACAGCAGCATGAAATCCATCGCCGCCAAGGGTTGCTCGCACAGGTCGGCGTAACGACACCAGAGCACGCTGTCGCTGGACTGCACGGCGTTGATGCGACGATGACCAACCTCGATCAGCCCGCTGTTTACACCCTGCCCTTCAGCCAGTTGTGCGAAGACCCTGGCCAGCGCGTCGGGCTGGTTCACCCAATAGCGCTGCAGGCCAACGCCTGGGTGCAAGCGATGGTCCTCGCCACCGTCCACCGCCACCACCTGCATATGCTGCTTGATGGCTGCGATACCAGGCAAAAATCGCTCACGGTTGAAACCCTCGGCATACAACTGGTCCGGCGGCTGGTTGGAGGTGCAGACCATTACCACGCCTTCTTCGAACATCACCTGGAACAGGCGGCCGAGAATGATCGCATCGCCGATGTCATTGACGAACAATTCGTCGAAACACAGCACTCGCACTTGCTGGCTCAGTTCCCGTGCCAGAGCCTGCAAAGGGTCGGGGGTGCCGGTCAATTGGAATGAGCGCTGATGCACCCAGCCCATGAAGTGATGAAAATGCTGGCGCCGCGCAGGCACCCGCAGGCTTTGGTGGAACTGGTCCATCAACCAGGTTTTGCCACGGCCCACCGGGCCCCACAGGTAAACCCCGGTGAGCGGCGCATGCCCTTGATGCAGGGCCTGATGACAGGCTTGCAGGGCATCCACCGCCTGGCGCTGGGCATCGTCGGCGACGAAACCCTGTTGGGCGATAGCGTGTTGATAGGCAGCGAGGGGCGAGTCGAAAGTCATGCCCGCGATTATGACCTACAGCGAGATATCCAGCCGTGAAATCTTGCCCTGCTCGTTGAGGCGGAACGTGTAGCGCAGCTCCAGCGGGCTGCCGGGGAAATTGCCGGAGACCACGTTGCTGACCAACACCTTGCCGGTACGATGCTGCACGTTGAGTATCTCAACCCGCGGCTGGTAGCGCCGCGCGGTGTCTTCCATCCAGCGCGCGATGGCGGCCGTGCCGACCTGATGCTCGCCTTCATCAAACACATTGGCATCATCGGCAAAACACTGCGCGACGGCCGAGGTGTCGCGGGTATTGGTCGCTGCAAGATAGGCCGCGATGGCCGGGGCCAATTCGGGAAGGGACATGGCACAACTCCTTGTTGGTGATTTATGGCGCCATGCTAAGCCAAGGGTGTGTCAGTTTTTGTCAGGAGTGAACGGCGTGGATTCGTTGCGTTCCATCAGCTTGCGCCAGGCCCGCAGCCAGTCGCTGCGTCGCCCCGGATACCGCTCGCCCTTGGCTTGCGCGCTGGCTACGCGGTCGGTGCGAAAGGTGCGATAGGCGCCGCGTAGCTCACACCACGCCACGATCACCCGCACTTCATTCAGAAAGCCCAGGGCCAACGGCCAGATCAGGCGCTGGCTCTGGACCTGGCTGGCATCCGCGTAATCGATATGCAGCTTGGCCTGATTGCGAATAGCCTCGCGAAACACATTGAGCGGCACGCGGTTTTCCGGATAGCCGAAACCTGGCGGGCCGGGCAGTAACGTCGGGTTGCGCAAGGCCTCCTGGGCGGCAGGGTCAAGAACATCGGCAATCTTGGCCAACGCATTGGCCGCGGCGCGACTGAGCACCTCGTCCCCACGCTGATCCACATACCGCAAGCCCAGCACAACGGCCTCGGTTTCCTCGGCGTTGAGCATCAAGGGTGGCAAAAACAGGCCATTGCGTAATACGTACCCTACCCCGGCCTCCCCGAAAATCGGCGCCCCCAGGGCGGTCAACTCGGCAATGTCCCGGTACAGCGTACGCTCGGACACCTCCAACTGCGCCGCCAGCACGGCAGCCGTGACAGGCCGTTTTTTACCCCGCAGGGCCTGCAACAAGGTCAGTAGACGAGTAGTACGCGACACGTTGATCCCGCCGAAAAACGAAAAGTGCCGCAGTTTAGCAAAGGACCCTGTCAGGAAATGTCAGTAGCAAGGTGGGCCTTTCGGTTATCCCAAGCTCTTGCGCTGCTGCTCTGGCTTTTGATCTTGATCTCAGGCGCCCCATCAAACACGCCGGCCGAACGCAGGCTTGAATCCGTGGTGAGGGAGCTTGCTCCCTCGCCACAGGTTCAAGTGCATTTACCCATGCTTACGCCAGGCTCTTGCTGACCACCTCGAACACATCGCTCGACAGCCCACCGGAGGCCAGGATGCGCTCCAGCTCAGCCTTCATCAGCGCCTGCCGTGCACTGTCGTATTTACGCCAGCGCGTCAGCGGCGCCAATTGGCGTGACGCGATCTGCGGGTTGAAGCCATTGAGCTGGATCACCAGGTCGGCCAGGAAGCGATAGCCCGAGCCGTCGGCCGCATGGAAGTTGATCAGGTTCTGCCCGGCAAACGCGCCGATCAGGGCACGCACCTTGTTCGGGTTCTTGAGGTTGAACGCCGGGTGCTCCATCAGCGCTTGCACCCGCGCCAAGCCGCCCGGCAAGGTGCTGGCGGCCTGCACGCTGAACCATTGGTCCATGACCAGCGGGTTGTCCTTGAAGTTCTCGGCAAACACCGCCAAGGCCTTGGCCTTTTCCGCTTCGAATGGCGAGTTCACCAGCACGGCCAGCGCGGTCAGGCGTTCGGTCATGTTGTCGCTGGTGTCGAACTGCTCCAGCGTCGCCGCCAACACTTCTGGCTTGCCGCTGAGCATCAGGTACGACAGCGCGATGTTCTGCAACGCACGCCGGGCAAAATGCTCCGCCGCGGCGACATACGGCGTCTGCCTGGACAGCTCGCGATTGGCCTGATAACGCAGCCACAGGCCTTCGAACAGCTGGTCGGCCAGCTGCTTGCGGGCAAACTCACGAGCGGCGTGGATGGCGTCAACGTCCGCCACGTCGCTGATTTCCGTCAGGTAGGCTTCACCCGGCAGCGAGAGCATTTCGGCGACCATGGCCTGATCCAGGCTTTCGTCGCTCAACACCGTGCGCAGCGCCTCGACCAGGCGCTGGTCCAGCTTCAGCGGTTGACCCGCCTGATGCTGGCCAATGAGTTCCTGCAACACCTGCACCGACAGTTGCTGGCCGGCATCCCAACGGTTGAAGCCATCACTGTCGTGCTGCATCAGGAACATCAGCTGATCGCGGCTGTAGGGGAAGCTCAGTTTCACCGGCGCCGAGAAGCCGCGCAGCAGCGAAGGCAGCGGCTGTTCAGCGATATCGACAAAGGTGAAGGTCTGTTCGGCCTCGGTCACCGAAATCACCCGCGAGGTAGCGCCCGCCGCTGCCTCACCGGCCAGGCGCAGCGCAATGCCCGCGCCCTTGCCATCCAGCAGGCCCAGTTCGACCGGAATCACGAACGGCAGTTTTTCGACCTTGTCCGGGGTTTCGGGGCAGCTCTGGCGGAAGGTCAGGCTGTAGGTTTTGGCGGCGCCGTCGTAGGACTCGCTCACCGCCAAGCGTGGGGTGCCAGCCTGGCTGTACCAGCGCTTGAACTGGCTGAGGTCAGCCCCATTGGCGTCTTCCATGGCCTTGATGAAATCGTCGCAGGTCACGGCTTGGCCGTCATGGCGTTCGAAATACAGGTCGCTGCCTTTACGGAAGCCTTCGGCGCCGAGCAAGGTGTGAATCATGCCGACCACTTCCGAGCCCTTTTCGTACACGGTCAGGGTGTAGAAGTTGGAGATTTCGATAAAGCTGTCCGGGCGCACGGCATGGGCCATGGGGCCGGCGTCTTCGGCGAACTGGTGGGTACGCAGGTACGCCACGTCCTGGATACGCTTGACCGTGGCCGAGTTCATGTCGGCCGAGAAGCCCGAATCACGGAACACGGTGAAGCCTTCCTTGAGCGACAGTTGGAACCAGTCGCGGCAAGTCACGCGGTTGCCCGACCAGTTGTGGAAGTATTCGTGGGCCACAATCGCCTCGACGCGCTGGTGTGCGGCGTCGGTGGCGGTTTCAGCGCGGGCCAGCACGGCGCTGGAGTTGAAGATATTGAGGCCCTTGTTCTCCATCGCGCCCATGTTGAAGTCGTTGACCGCGACGATCATGAAGATGTCCAGGTCGTACTCGCGGCCATAGGTTTCTTCGTCCCAGCGCATGGACTTCTTCAGGCTGGTCATGGCGTGCTGGCACTTGTCGATGTTTTCCGGCTCGACGTAGATGCGCAGCGCCACTTCACGCTGGGTCATGGTGGTGAAACTGTCTTCGACGCACCACAGATCACCGGCTACCAACGCAAACAGGTAGGCCGGCTTCTTGAACGGGTCTTCCCAGGTCGCCCAGTGGCGGCCGTCTTCGCCGGGGCCGCTGGCGATCGGGTTACCGTTGGACAGCAGCACCGGGTAGCGGTGCTGCTCGGCGATCACCGTGGTGGTGAAGGTGCTCATGACGTCCGGGCGGTCGAGGTAATAGGTGATCTTGCGAAAGCCCTCGGCCTCGCACTGGGTGCAGAACATACTGCCGGACTTGTACAGGCCTTCCAGCGCGGTGTTGCTTTCCGGGTGGATCTTGACCGTGGTGTCGAGGGTAAACGTGGCGCTTTTTGGGTGCACGGTCAGGTGGCTGTCGGTCAACTGATAGTCAGCGTCGGTCAATTCCTGATCGGCCAGGTTGACGCTCAACAGTTCCAGTTGCTGGCCATCGAGCACCAGTGGCGGCAAACCGGCGCCACGCTCGGGGTTACGGCGCATCACCAGCTGCGCGTGGACCAGGCTGTGGTCCTCGAACAACTCGAAGGTCAGGTGCGTCTCGTCGATCAGGTAGTCCGGTGCCTGATAGTCCTTCAGGTAAATCATCTTCGGTTGTTCGGTGCGCATGCTTGCAATCCTTCTACTGATGCACGGCGAGCTGGTAGGCCGTGTATTTGCGAATATTGATAACGCCGGTGTCGAAGATCAGGTATTGGCCCTTGATCCCCAGCAGCGTGCCTTCGGCAATCGGGTTCTTGTCCAGGTTGAAGCTGACGATCTTGGTCGGATACTGCTCCACCGGGTAGCGAATCTCAATCGGCTCGATGTCGGTTACCGGTTGGATGGCCTGCAGGCCAAAGCGTTCCTGCAAGCTCAACAGCCCGTCGGCGCAGGCTGCGAACAGCTCATCGCGCACCTGCTTGAGGTCCACCGATTGCGCATCGCCCTTGAGCAGCGCGCGCCAGTTGGTCTTGTCGGCCACCTGGCTGCGGAACAGGTCTTCGACGAACCCGGACTGCTGGCGCGTGGCGACACGCATGATCGGCAATGCCTGGCTCGCGCCCTGGTCCAGCCAGCGCGTCGGCAACTGGGTGGCGCGGGTGATACCGACCTTGATCCCCGACGAATTGGCCAGGTAGACCACGTGGTCGGTCATGCAGAACTGTTCGCCCCAGCCTGGATCACGGCAGGTGCCGGCGTCGTAATGGCAACGCTCGGGGCTCATGATGCACAGGTCGCACTGAGCCAGTTTGGTCATGCAGGGGTAGCAATAACCCTGGCTGAAGCTGGTCTTGGTCTTGCGGCCGCAATGGCTGCAATGGATGGCACCGAGGTACTCCAGGCGCACATGGGTACCGATCAACGGATTGACCGGCACCTCGCTATCGCCCAGACGAAACGCGTATTGAACGGTCGGCTCACCGAGTTGCGCCGACATTTTGCTGACTGCACCGCGACCGATTTCAATCAATGGATCGCATCCGACTTGAACAGGATGTTCGGCACGGTGGTCGACTTCGACTGGCATTCCTGCGGGCCCATGTAGCCAGTGCGCTGGTCTTCCGGCAGGTTCTGGATCTCCCAGGCGATCATCGCCTGCAGCGACAGTTCACGCTGTTCGGCGGTGAGCTTGCGGCCATCGGACCACTTGCCGATTTCCACGGCGAGCTTGAGGCTCTCATAGATGTCCGGGGTGATGTTTTCGATCATTTCAGCAAAAGAGGACATAAGGCTCTTCCTTATCCAATAGAGGATTTGCGGCGGCTGTACAGCCCGCCCAGCAAACCGGTGAGGCAACCGATAGCCAGGCCGCCCACATGGGCCGCGTTGGCGATTTGGCCGAAACCGATCATCGAGACCAGCCCCGACAGGCACAGCACCAACCACACCAGCATCATCACCAGCACCCCACGGGGCAGGCGATAGGCCGGGTTGGGCGAAAGCAATTGATAGATCCAGCAATGCCCGAGCAGGCCATACAACACGCCGGACAAGCCGCCGAACAGGCCAGGACCACCATAGGCGTATTGCGCGTAATTGGAGACCAGGCTGAACAGCAGCGTCAGGCCCAGCAGGTTGATACTGCCTTGGCGGCTTTCGATACGTCGGCCCAATTCCCAGTACCACATGCCGTTCATGGCCAGGTGCAGGATGCCGAAGTGGATCAGCATCGGCGTGAACAACCGCCACCACTGCCCTGACGCCAACGTTTCGGCAAATGGCGTGAACTGGATGTATTCGCCCATCACCCGGAACGGCAGGAAGGTCAGCCAGCTCATGGCTTGCAGGTTTTCGCCGAGCAGGGTCAGCGCACCGACGATCAGGCTCGCCAGCAGCACCAGGGCGGTCACCGGACTCTGGCGCAGCTGCGCTAAAAAGCCTGGGCGAGCGAGCGGCGCCTGCTCGGGAATATCCAGTTGGCGGTCGGGGTCGCCGGCGGGAAAGCGCTGGTACAGCACGCGCACGTCATCGCTGATCGCCTCCGGCACCCACAACACCTGCTCCCCCGCTTCCTCACTGACGTGGTGGGGCACTTGCATGCGTTGCAGCAATTTGACGAAACCACCCAAGTCGACGCTCAGTGGCAAGCGCAATACGGCCACGGTACTCATGCAATCACCTCGGGCCGCTCAACGTCGACCCATACGAATTTGCGCGGATCCAGTCGGGTTTCCTGATCCAACCGATACGCCACCAGCTTGCCGTACAGCACCGCGCTGTAATCCAGGCAGGCCAGGTTCGGGCGGATCGGCGCGGGGGTGCCGCTGCGCCAGTAGTGGCCGACGAACAACAGGGGCTCGTCGACGCCGTAGCGCAGCAGGGAATTTTTTTGCGTCGACGACAGTGGCGTACGGGCCACCGGCTCCGGCAAAGCGTCCGGCTGGAACACGATGTCGCCATAGGTTTTCGGGTCGTCTTCCCAGAACTTGGTGCGAAAGAACGAACGCGTCAGGCCATCGCCACCGGTGAGCGTCAGGCCATCCGGCAGGCGCATGTCGGTGCCGCGCAGCAGGCGGTCGAACGCGTTGCAGGCAAAGCTGCCCGGTACGGCGGCGGCCTGCAGGAAGTGCTGGTCGATACAACCGTCCGGGAACGTGGCGCGCAGCGGCTGGATAAAGCCTTCATCCCAGCAGGCATGCACCACACGGAACCGCCCGGCGTCGACAAACAGCGGCATGTCGTAGAACCACGTGAGGAAGTCGTGCCAATCGCCCGGGTGCTGCTCGAACTGGGTCAGGGTTTCGTGGATCAAGCGTTCATGGCGCGGCGTGTGCTCGCGCACGAACTGGCGGCCACTGCCTGGCGGTGCCGGCGTGACCCAGCCCAGGGCGTTGAACTCGTGGTTGCCCATGATGCACAGCGCCTGGCCGGCCTCGGCCATGTCGTGGACGATATGCAGCGCCTCGCGGATGCGCGGGCCGCGGTCGATGATATCGCCAAGGAACACCGCCATGCGCGACGGATGGCGCCAGGTGCCGCCACGCTTGTGGTAACCCATCTGGTCGAGCAGGTGCTCAAGGGTATGGGCGCATCCGTGCACGTCACCAATCAGGTCGTAGCTACGCGCGGGATCGAGCATCAGTCGCCTCCACCCCCCAAGCGGCTGCCCCAGCCCAGCTTGGTGCGGCACACTTCGTAGTAGTTGTGATCCAGCGGGTGGATCAGCCGCAACTTCTGCGCCTTTTTGCTCACGGTGATGGTGTCACCGGGTGCGCAGGTGAAATGGTTCTGCCCGTCGCAGGAGACTTGTGGGTAGATCTGCATGTCTTTGGACACCACGATTTTCAGCTCACTGTTGCCATCGACCACAATCGGCCGGCTGGACAACATATGGGGGTACATCGGCACGATCACAATGGCATCGAGCTTGGGGTGCATGATCGGGCCACCGGCCGACAGCGCGTAGGCCGTCGACCCGGTCGGCGTGGCGACGATCAGGCCGTCGGCCTTCTGGCTGCACACGAACTGGCCGTCGATGTACAGCTCGAACTCGATCATGCGTGTGGATTTACCCGGGTGCAGCACCACGTCATTGAGCGCATCGCCCTGGCCGATGGCTTCACCGTGGCGTCGCACTTCGGCTTGCAGCAGGAAGCGGTTTTCCACCAGGTAGTGGCCGTCGAGCACCTTGGCCACTTCCACCTCCAGCTCATCGGGGCGGATATCGGTCAGAAACCCCAGGCTGCCCCGGTTGATCCCCAGTACCGGCACGTTATGCCGCGCCAACGCCCGGGCCGCGCCGAGCAGGCTGCCGTCACCGCCAACCACAATGACCATGTCGCACACTTCGCCGAGCATCTTGCGCGATGAGGTTTGCAGGCCGTGACCGGGGAGAATCTCGGCGATGGTGTCTTCGAGGATCACATGCAGGTGGCGTTCCAGCAGGAATTTTTTCAGCCGGCGGACGGTGTCCAACACCTGGGTACTGCCCAGGCGACCGATGATGCCGATATTGCGAAATTGCTCCATGGGGCTCCTGCGGGGCGTGGGGTGTGGCAAAAAAGAAACGATTATGGGCGAAAGGCCGCGTGAGGCAAAATCCTTTGTCGCCGTGAAGCCTTGATGACAATGGTTCTCAGGGTTTTTTCAGGCATCCGCTCCCGGCTTAAAAGGCTATGCTCGGACCATGACTGTATTCCCCGACTTGCACACCCTGCCCCGCCAACTGCGCCACCCCGAGGTGCGCGACCTGGCGTGGGTGATACTCGCCCCGCCGATGCTTGCCCAGGCGCCCTGGCCGCAACGCCACCCACTGGCCGGCAGCGACTGGGTGCAAGCCCCCGACCGGCTCGAACACTGGCTGCGACAACTGGACCAGGACAGCAGCGCCTTGCAGCACTGGCTGAGCCTGTCGCGCACGCGGCGCCTGGGCCTGTATTACGAACGCCTGTGGCAGTTCGCCGTGCAGCATGCGCCGGGCGTGGAACTGCTGGCCGCCAACCTGCCGATCCGCCGCGCCGGGCATACCCTGGGCGAGCTGGACATGCTGCTGCGCGACCGCGATGGCGTGCACCACCTGGAGCTGGCGATCAAACTCTATCTCGGCCCACAGGCCGGTGACGGCGAAGACACGGCGCAGTGGCTGGGCCCGGGCTGCCATGACCGGCTCGACCGCAAGCTGGCGCACCTGGCACAGCACCAACTGCCGATTTCGACGCGCGCGGAAAGCCGCGAGGTGCTGGCGGCGCTGGATATCCAACACTTGGATGCGCATTTGTGGCTGGGCGGGTATTTGCTGTACCCGTGGCCTGGGCTGGCCATTCCCCCTCGCGGTGCCCATCCGCAGCATTTGCGTGGGCGCTGGTTGCATCAGCGCGACTGGCAGCAGTTTGTCAGCGCCAGCGCGCCAGGCCGGTGGCAACCGTTGCCCCGGCATGCCTGGCTGGCGCCGGCGCATTACCCGTCCGCAGAGGTGTGGAGCGAAGCACAGATGCAGCGTTGGCTGACTGATCTTGATCCGATGGCACCGGCGCAATTGTTGGTGCGCATGGTCCAGAACGGTGAGGATTGGGAGGAAGCGGAGCGTTTGTTCCTGGTGGCGGATCTTTGGCCGAATGTGCCGGGGGCGGGCTGATGGTCTTGCAGTGCTTGTCCGGGCCTCATCGGGAGCAAGTCG